>JAOZQE010000059.1:11039-12457 GCA_029932385.1 bacterium
ATCATCCAGGTCAGACGCCAGTAGACGTCTTGAAAACTCCTGAACCGGAGTCTTGATGAGCAGTTTCAAATCCGGATGTTCTACTACCCAGTCAACTACGATATAAGCTTGCCGCCAGCCCCGCCCCCACCAGCTTTCCCAAGATGAGGTAAATTTCTCCGGGATCAAACTCACCGGAGAACCTAAGTCTTTCTCCATAGCCAACTGAAACTGCTCCGTCACCCAGCGAAACAGAGCATCATCAACCGCTGGACTCTGCAGCTTCTCAAAAATGACATCCCGGGTCAGGATATGGTCACCAACCATATCACCAATTCGCCGGGCCAGATCCCGGCGCCGGGCCGGAATAATGCCGGGAGTCAAGGGTATGGTCATCCCTAAAAAATATTTTTTATGTAATGGCCGAAAGAGCATACGAATGGCAAGATAGTTGGTAAAATAACCAATTATCGCTCCGGCAATCGGCGGGATTATATAGGGCCAGAAGGGAAATTCAGATAAATATGAAATATATTCCATCAATCTATTTATAATCTCCTTGTAATAGAGATAAAATTACGTTATGAATTTAAGGGTACCTTGAAAAATTGCCTTTTCAGAGGTGCAACTACCCGACAATCAGAATACTCTAAATTACTGCCATACGTCAATTAACTTAGAACCACTATTTAATGGAGACCATTTAGGCCTATGCTGCAAGGAAAAGAGATCCTGCTCGGGGTCACCGGCGGAATCGCCGCTTATAAATCTGTCCTGCTTTTAAGAGAACTCACCAAGTACGGTGCCAATGTCAACGTCATCATGACCCAAAGCGCCACCGAATTTGTCGGGCCTCTGACCTTTCAAACCCTCTCCGGCAATCCGGTTACCACCGACATCTTCACCCTTTTTGCCTCATCTGAGATCGGCCATGTATCTTTGGCCAGCCGGGCCGACCTCCTGGTAATTGCCCCTGCAACTGCTAATATCATCGGGAAAATCGCTAATGGTATAGCCGATGATTTCCTGACTACGATGGTTATGGCCACCCGGGTTCCAGTTCTTTTCGCACCGGCCATGAACACCAATATGTGGGCCAGCCGGGTAGTCCAGAAGAATATCAGTGATCTCAAAGAGATGGACTATAATTTCATGGAACCGGCTGAAGGTGAACTCGCCTGCGGAGTCATAGGCCGGGGTAAACTCGCCGACATTGATGCCATCATGGACGAGATTAAAGCCCTTTTAAGCCCGGATGATCTGAAAGGAGAAAAGATTCTGATCAGTGCCGGCCCGACTGAAGAGGCCATCGACCCGGCCCGTTGTCTGACTAATCGTTCTTCCGGTAAAATGGGATATAACCTGGCCGCCGTCGCCCGCCGGCGCGGAGCCGAGGTCATTCTGGTCGCCGGCCCCTGCGCTGAACTTGAAAACTGGGG
>JAOZQE010000175.1:0-1191 GCA_029932385.1 bacterium
TACTCTTCACCTTTTGCCCGCTGGCAGGGAAGTTTGTCAAATGAGAATGGTATTAAACTGGCAGCGGCAACTACGAAACGCTGGCTGGCTGATAAAGAGATTGATGCCGGTATTTTCGAATATCTCTATTATGGTTTTACGATTCCGCAGAATCACGGTTTCTATGCCAGCCCCTGGGCCGCGGCAATGATGGGTGCCGAGCGGATTCCCGGTTGTATCATTTCTCAGGCTTGTTCGACCTCGACCACCTGTGTCTATCAGGCGGCAATGGGAATCGAAATGGGTGATTTCAATAAAGCCTTTACCTTGATGTCGGATCGCTGTTCCAACGGCCCGCATCTGGCTTGGCCGAATCCGAAAGGTCCGGGTGGACAGCTTGAGACCGAAAACTGGTTGATGGATAACTTCGGTAATGACCCCTGGGCTAAAAATGCGATGATTGAGACCGCTGAAAATGTGGCGAAAGAGGCCGGTATTACTCGGGAAGAGTGTGATGACCTGGCTCTGCGTCGTTTCGAACAGTACCAGGATGCCTTAGCTGATGACCGGGCTTTCCAGAAACGCTATATGTTTCCGATTGAGCTTAAGATCAGCAAAAAGAAAACCATCACCTTCAGTGAAGATGAAGGCGTTGCCCCGACTACGAAAGATGGTCTTGCGGGCCTGCGGCCGGTTCTTCCGGGCGGCGTTCACTCTTTCGGTTCGCAGACCCATCCAGCCGATGGTAACTGCGGTTTGATCGTGACCGATCGTGAGACGGCTAAAGAGTTGAGCAGTGATAAAGGTGTTGAAGTTCAGATTCTTTCCTACTCCTTCTATCGTGAGAAAAAAGGTTATATGGCAGCCGCTGTCGTCCCGGCCGCAGAGAAAGCTCTGCAGAAAGCCGGTATCGGCATTAAAGATGTAAAATCACTTAAGACCCATAACCCGTTTGCGGTTAATGATCTCTATCTCGCCAAAGAAATGGGTATCGATCCTAACGGTTTCAACAACTACGGTAGTTCTCTGGTATTTGGCCACCCTCAGGGGCCGACTGCCGGACGCTGCATGATTGAGATGATCGAAGAGCTCGCTTTAAAGGGCGGCGGTTACGGACTTTTTGCCGGTTGTGCCGCTGGTGATACGGCTGCGGCTCTGGTCGTTAAAGTAACTTGTTAAAATCAATTTTAAACAGAGGTTAAAATTATGAGT
>JAOZQE010000175.1:1291-3247 GCA_029932385.1 bacterium
AAGATTCCGGTAATCGAAGCCAGTGACAGCCAGGAGTGTAAAGATTTTGTTGCGATTGCCCTGGAGCTCAGTGAAGAATTCGATACTCCGGTTATCTATCGGACCACGACCCGGACTTCACACTCCAAGAGTATCGTTACCTTGGGTGAGCGCACAGAGCAGCCCGGCAAGGTTGAACTGGTCAAGAATATGCCTAAATATACGATGCTGCCGGTCAGTGCCAAACAGCGTCACCCGCTGGTTGAAGAGCGTATCCTGAAACTCAAAGAGTATGCTGAAACAACTGAGCTTAACCGGATTGAGATGAATGATACCAAGGTTGGTATCATCACCAACGGCATCAGTTATCAGTATGTCAAAGAGGCCTTGCCGAACGCTTCGGTACTTAAATTGGGTCTGACTTATCCGCTGCCGGAAAACAAGATTAAGGAGTTTGCCGGGTCGGTTGATAAACTTCTGGTGGTTGAAGAGGGTGATGCCTTTTTCGAAGATCAGATTACGGTAATGGGCGTTAAGGTCGATCACGGTAAGGATCTCTTCCCGCTGACCGGTGAATTGAGTGCTGCTTTTATTAAAGCCCAGGTCGAAGGTGTGACCCCGAAAATAAAAGATGCCGCTGCCGGTCTCCCCGGCCGTCCGCCGGCCTTCTGTCCCGGCTGTTCACATCGCGGGATTTTTACCATTCTGAAAAAACTTAAAGTTTTTGTCTCTGGTGATATCGGTTGTTACACCTTGGGTGCGCTGCCGCCAATCGGGGCGATGCATGCTTGTGTCTGTATGGGCGCGAGTATCAGCATGGGTCACGGTATGGACAAGGTTATTGGTCAAAGTGATGACTACAGCCAGAAAGTGGTCTCAGTTATCGGTGATTCAACCTTCTTTCACTCCGGCATGACGTCACTCTTGAACTGCATCTATAATAAGAGTACTTCAGTGGCGATGATTCTTGATAACCGGACGACCGGGATGACCGGTGGTCAGGAGAATCCAGGTTCAGGTAAAACCCTGGGCGGCGATGATGCGATTTCTGCTGATATCCCGGCCCTGGTTAAAGCCTTCGGAATCAAGAATGTCGTCAAAATCAATCCTTATGATTTGAAAGATATCGAAGACAAAATGCGGGTTGCACTCGATTCCGATGAGATGACCGTGGTTGTCGTCGAGGCACCTTGTGTCTTACGTTATAAGATAAGCCATCCGGCCCTGGTTGTCGACCGTGAGAAGTGTACCGGTTGTAAGCAGTGCTTGAAAGTCAGCTGTAACGCTCTCTCCCTCGAAGAAGATGGCGATGATAAGTTTGTGGTGATTGATCCCAATATGTGCGCCGGTTGTGGAGTTTGTGCGCAGGTCTGTAAATTCGATGCGATTGGAGAGGCAAAATAATATGGAAACGACAAATATTTTATTGGCCGGAGTTGGCGGTCAGGGAGTACTTCTGGCGAGCCAGATTTTTACCTCCGTCGCGATTGAAGCCGACCTTGATGTTAAACAGAGTGAAGTTCATGGTATGTCACAGCGTGGTGGTAGTGTTACCAGTCATGTTCGTTTTGGTGAGAAAGTCTTTTCCCCGACGATTGACCCGGGTGAGGCTGATTTTCTGATCGGATTTGAGCGTCTCGAAACCCTGCGTAACGTCCACTGCTTGAAAGCCGGGGGCACGATTATCTATAACAGTATGCGGATCAATCCGAGTACGGTGGCCGCAGGTGTCGCCGAGTATCCCGGCGATGTTCCGGAACAGATTCTCGCCTTCGGTGAGAAAACCTTTCTGGTTGATGGTCTCGGTCTCGCCGAGCAGGCCGGTAACGCCCGTTCCTCCAACGTCGTCATGGTTGGAGCTGTTTCAAGTTTTCTGCCACTGCCGGAGAGCCTCTGGGAAGCCAAGATCAAAGAGCTTTTGCCGCCGAAACTGGTTGACTTAAACCTCAAGGCCTTCCATCTCGGTCGGGCTGCGGT
>JAOZQE010000060.1 GCA_029932385.1 bacterium
CCGACGCAATTTACCGTCTCCAGACTGAATTTCAGATCGAGATCGGTTTCACCAGCCTTAATCCCGGTCAGCTCCTGCAATGTATCAAGAATCCGCGAGGCGCCACGCACATGGCAGGCCGTACCCACACAAACGTGAACTTGATGCCGGCCTTTGGGCACTAAACTAAAGGCTTTATAGAAGGTGGCGATATGCTGTATCTGGGTTAAAGGAACCTGCAGTTTTTCGCTGACCCTCTTTAAAGCTTCCTTGGGCAGCCAATGGTGCTCACTTTGAATATCCAGTAATATCTGGATCAGTGAACTGGCTTGGCCGTGGTGCTGAGCAATAATCTGATCGATTCTATCGTTATCCATAGTTACTTTCCTAATTTTCTTAAGCGAGGGCGTAGCAATTACCGCTCTCGTCGTACTTGATCAATCCCTGTCTTGATGAGTCACTGATATGTTTTGCCACTTTCGACGGATTCAGATCGAGGATATTAGATATTTCACCGGTTGAAAGAGGCTTCTTACTGAGCAACGATAACATTTCACTGACCGACAATTTATCGGTGATCAGTTCTTCAATCAAGCGATTGGTTTCGTCGCTTTCGAAAAATTTTTCATACTCTTCTTCAGATTTAACCGGCACTCTTAAGCGCTCTCTCTCCACCAGTTTGATGTAGGGAACTAATTTTCGAACCGCCTCAAGTTTTAACTTCAACTCTTCTTCGTCCAGGCCTTCACTCTTACCCAGAGGCCCTAACTCTTTTACATTTTTAGTAAAATCATCGGTATATTCGGCCAAAAGGTCTCCATCAGCACCGGACATGAATTCTATTCTTAAACGTTCCGGATTGAGGCCGATATGTTGCATTATTTTTTTACAGAGATGAACATTGCTTAAAGCGTCGTAATTACCATGTGTTATATAGTTACACTCATCTAACTTGCAACCACCAACAAAGACGCCGTCTTGTCCATTCAGAAAAGCTTTGAGGATAAATTCCAGATCGATTCTTCCGGAACACATGACTCGAATAAGCCTGATCTCACTTGCATATTGTAGTCTGGAAACTCCAGCCAGGTCAGCCGCCCCGTAGGCTCACCAGTGGCACACGAAGCCTAATATTTTTGGTTTAAATTCAAGCGCTGCACTCATCTGTTTCTCCTTAATTAAACTGCCGCGTCAATTTGTTGCATAATCTCTTCTTTGGTCGTCGCCGCATCGATCTGACTGATGAGCTCTTCATCGGTAAAGTGCTTTAAGACAATCGCGTTGGTTGGACACTTGGCGTTACAGAGACCGTCGCCTTTACAGAGTACCGGATTAACCCGGGCCTTGCGCCCTTTTGCGGTCTCGACAAATTCTATAGCATTATACGTACAGGCTGTAATACAGGCCCCACACGAAATACAGTCGTCCTCATTAACCTCGCAAACCGCGCCCGAGGCGGTGACTGTATCGTTTGAGAGAAGGGTTAAGACCCGACCGGCCGCACCATAAGCCTGATTAATCGACTCCTGGATATGTTTAGGATAGTGAGCCGTACCGCAAAGATAGACCCCATCGGCGGCGAACTCAACCGGTTTCAATTTGACATGGGCCTCTTTGAAAAAATCATCCGGGCTCAAAGTCACTTTGAACATTTTAGCTATTTCATGGGTGGTAGCGGCGGGAATGACGGCGGCAGCCAAAGAGACAACATCGGCATCAAGCTCAAGTTTTTTCCCTAAAACCGGATCCAGAACGGTTACCCGTAAAATATCCTTACCGCCCGCTTTAACCGCTTCAACTACAGGTTTATCATCGGTTTCATAGCGAATAAAGGTTACGCCTTTTTCAGCCGCGTCCCGATAGAAATCCTCTTTTAAGCCATAGGTCCGCATGTCCCGGAAAAGGACATAGATCGACATCTCTGGGTTTAACTCTTTGAGTTTTAAGGCGTTCTTAATGGCATGGCTGCAACAGACCCGGCTGCAATAATTCCGCTCTTCGTTCCGGCAACCAACACACTGGATCATCACCAGGCTTTCGGCTTTAACTATGCTCTCTTCGCCTTTGGCAATCTCTTCGCCCAACTCAAGGTGGGTAAGAACCTTATCGTTTTCCCCATAAAGGTATTCGCAGGGCTGATAAACATCCGCCCCGATCGCCAGAACCGAAGCCCCATGTTTTATCTCTTTGATACGACCTTCACTCTCCAGCGTCGTCGTAAAATTCCCGACATAACCGGCAACATCGGTGATCGTCGCTTCATGAGATACATGGATCAAAGGGTTACTGTAAACTTGAGCGATCAGATCATTCAGATAGGTTTGCACATCCATTCCTTCAAGCGTTGTGTACAAACGACGTGCCATACCGCCTAGATCTTTAGCCTTTTCGACAAGTTGAACCTCATGTCCCTGGTTAGCAATAGAGAGCGCACAGGTCATGCCGGCGATACCGCCACCAACCACCAAGGCGGTTGGGTTTACGTCCAGATCAAATTCCTGCAAAGGTTCCAAGTGGCGGGTTCGTGCGACCGACATCCGGATCAAATCCTTAGCTTTTTGCGTGGCCTCATCCTTCTGTTTGGCATGCACCCAGGAGCAGTGCTCTCTGATATTCGCCATCTCACAGTAGTATTGATTAAGCCCGGCTTCCCGCAAAGTATCTCGAAACAGAGGTTCCAGGGTTCTCGGAGAACAAGCTGCCAGAACCACTCGGTTAAGCCCTTTCTCTTTGGCCAACTCAGTTATCTCCTGGGCGGAGTTAGTCGCACAGGAAAAAAGCTGCTCTTGGGCGTATACCACATTAGGTAGACTTAAAGCATACTCAACCGCAGAGGGAACGTTAACAACACTGGAGATATTTGCGCCGCAGTGGCAGACAAAAACGCCAATCCGAGGTTCCTCCTGGGAGACATCGCGCTCTTCCGGATAGATGCGCTCGGTCGCCAGATTACCCCGGCGGTAATCAAGAAATTCACCACATTGGGTACCGGCTCCGCTGGCCGTAAAAACTGCTTCCGGGATATCGGTCGGCCCTTGGAAAGCACCGCTGACAAAGATTCCCGGACGGGTGGTCGCAATCGGGTTGGCATCATTAGTTTTGTTAAATCCGTGAGTATTGAGCTCAATTTGAAATTTATCCGCCAGCTCCTTAAACTCCGCCGGAGGATTCAATCCCACGGCGAGAACGACCATGTCGAACTCTTCCTCTTTGACGCCATCGTCGAAAGTAGAATAGCGAACAATAACGTTCTTGGTTTCCGGGTTCTCGCCCACGATTGAAACATAACTTCGGATAAACCGGGTTCCGGGCAGCTCTTCGGCTCTTTCGAAGTAGCGCTCAAAATCTTTACCATGAGAACGAATATCATTATGAAAGACAGTACAGTCAACACCTTCATCATGACCTTTGGTCAAGATCAGCTGCTTCTGGGTATAGGTACAACAGACCCCGGAACAGTAGCTGTTCTCGCCCTCGGTAACCCGTCTTGAACCAACGCATGAAATCCAGGCAATTTTTTGCGGATGTTTTTTATCTGAGCCACGCAGCACCTCGCCTTCGTAGGGGCCGGTAGAGGAAAGAAGTCGCTCGTAGTCCATACTGGTGACAACATTCTGCAGTTTCCCGTAGCCATATTCGGGATTAACTTTGGGATCAAAAGGCTCAATCCCGGCGGCCAGGATTATCGCCCCGACACTTATTTCTCGCTTCTTGCTTGTCTGCCGAAAATCTATAGCATCAGCCTGACATACGCCCCGGCAGATATCACATTTACCCTCTTTAAGATAAAGACAGCTTTCATCAATATAGGCAACCAGCGGAATCGCCTGGGAGAAGAACACATGAACCGCTTTGTTATCCGATATTTCCTGATTAAACTGATCGGGATAGGTCACCGGGCAGTACTCAACACAGGTTCCACAACCGGTACATTGATCTTCAAGAATATACCGGGGACGAGTTTTCAGGGCAACCTTAAAATCCCCGGCTTGGCCTTCGACATAATCGACTTCAGTGAATGTCAGAATCTCTATATTTGGATGCCGGCCGACCTCGACCAGTTTAGGTGAGAGTATTCACATCGAGCAGTCGTTAGTGGGGAAAGTCTTATCCAGTCGGGCCATATGACCGCCGATACTCGGCTCTTTCTCGACTAGATAAACCTTAAACCCCGCCGTGGCCAGATCAAGTGAAGCTTGAATTCCACTGATCCCACCACCAACAATCATCACGTCGCCAAAACTATTGTTTCCCGGTCTATCGGAAAATTGTTGGACTATTTCGGTTGGCAATACTTCGTTTTCCACGTTCTATCTCCTCAACACAACCTTCAAATTACTTCATTTATAATTTCTGTAATATCTTTAATCTCAATGTCATTTTCGGGCTCAAGACTTAAGCGGCTCTCCTCGAAATTGGTAATGCAATAAGGACAGGAGGTTGCCAGAACCTGGGCCTCAACCGCTTGAGCTTGAGCTACTCTTATGTCGGAGAACCTTTCGCTCTTGGCGGTTTCCATCCAGATCCGGCCGCCGCCGCCGCCGCAGCAGAGACTGTTTTCACGCGATTCGACCATCTCAATTAATTCTAAACCGGGAATCTTCTCTAAAACTTCACGAGGTTCATCATAGATGTCGTTATGCCGCCCTAAGTAACAGGGATCATGATAGGTGACTTTTTTATTATATTCCCCGGTGATCTCAAGTCTTCCTTCATCAATCAGTTCGACTAAATATTGATTGATATGAATTACTTCAAAATTTACCATAAATTCGGGATATTCATTTTTGAGCGTGTGGTAGCAATGCGGAGAGGATACCAGAATTTTTTTGACCCCGGCATCGATAAAAGTTTTAATATTATCCGTTGCCAGGCGTTTAAAAACATCCTCATCTCCGGCCTTGCGAATACTCTCGCCGCAACAGCTCTCCTTGGCCCCCAAGATACCAAACTCAACTCCGGCTTTATTCAGAATATCGGCCGTAGCCACCGCGACCTTTTTCAACCTCGCGTCATAACTCAAATAGCAACCGACAAAATAGAGAATCTCCATTCCCTCAGCAAAAGGCTTGACGGAATGATCTTTTGCCCAATCACCGCGATTCTGACGCTCTTCATTCAAGGGATTACCGTTACCGGCAAGGCTTCCACTCATGGTTCGAACCGGTTTGACCGAGGTCGGGAAAACCTGATATTCTGTCGCAATCCGGCGTAAGGAGACACCCAGTTCTATCTGTTTAACCTGCCGGGGACATTGTTGCACACATTTTCCACAAGTCGTACAACGCCAGAAGCTGTCACCTTCAACATCAGTCAAGCCGAAAGCCGCCTCGCGGATCACCTTGCGCATACTGAAGGTTATGACTTTATTCCAAGGGCAGACTGCGTCACATTTTCCGCACTGATAACAGAGCTTAAAGGTTTCTCCGCCAGCCTCTTTTATCTCGTCAACTATCTCTTTAAAGGGAGCTACGGTTTCCACTATCTCTCCTTACTTGACATGCGGGCTACAGAATCCAGGATTGTCTGCATGCCAAATTTGTCGGCCAAAGCTTCCAATCCGATCTCCAACTCTTCCTGAGTTTCCTCTTCTTCGACTTCGACTTCCCGCTCTTCGTAAATCAGGGCATCGACCAGACACCACTGCACACACAAAGGGCCGTTTTCTTCATTTTCACACATATCGCATTTTAACGGAAGACCGGAATCGGGTTCATGAAACTCCTCACGCGAGGGGCAGGAAGCCCGGCAGAAAGAGCACTCGTCGTAATCCTTGCCATCGATCGTGTATTTGTCGCGACCGGCACATTCGGCCACCGTATACTCACCCGCCAAGACCGGAACATAAATGTCTCTCAAAGGATCACGAATTATCCGAATCCGCGACCGGGCCGGATTATTGCTGCTATATTTCGGAGCCGCGTGAACCGCCGAGCAGATCACCTCGCAGGCCCGGCAGCCATTGCACTCATCAACATTAATTCTAATGGTTTTAACTATTTTCATTTTCTTCTCGCTTATCACGGTTTTAACCCCCACTATTTTTTCAAGATGCCTCTCTTGATAAAGTCTTCGCTCACATAATCCAAACCTAATTCCTGCAATGATTCCGAGGTCGGAATACCATCGTTATTCCAGCCTTTAAGTTTGTAATAGCCATCCAGGAGCTGCTCTTCAAGTTCGGGAAATCTTTTCTTCCAATGATCTTGCGGCGGCGCCTCATCAACCCTGCGCATGCCCCTTCTTATATTAATGGCTCGAACTAAAGTCCGGTAACGCTTGGCGGCTTTAGTCAGTTTCTCTTCATCCATATCGATGCCAGCCCCGGCCGAGATGAATTTCGGATAGTTATGGATATGATACGGTGGTTTTAGAGGAAACGATGATAGACCGGCACACTGACCGAGAGCATCATCAATATAGTGCATCATCTCCTGCCAGTCGACAATATCACAAGCTATTTCAACCGTAGGATAATAAGGGTTTGAGTTTTCACCGCGCATTTCCCAATCGAGAAAATATTGCTTGAATTTGTCATCCGGCACCTGAATCCAATCTTCAACAAATTTTTCCCGATGCTCCCGCTTGGGAAAAGGGGCTTGCGGAAACTGGCCTTCTATCTGGGTGATATTGATCTTTTCACCGGTTGAGTACATCAGGAAATAGATGGGATTGAGCATCGATAATTTGAGCGGCAACTGTTCATGCTTTTTAATATTGTTATGGGCATACTCTTCAGCCCCCTTACCGATCTTCTGGGCGGCCCAGTAAGTACCATCGGCCAGGATATCACCAATCCCTTCGCGCCGGACAATTTTATCAAGTAGATAATAAAACCGGCCTTCACTGTCTTCCGGCATTCCGGGAAAATCGGCATCCGTCAAAATCCCGTCTTTGTAAAGTTCAAGGGCGAAGGCCATGACCTGAGGCGCTGAGAAACCATCGACACCGTATTCCGTCGCCTGTTGCGCGATACGCAGACCAAAATCAAGATCCGAGAAAGCGCCAAACGTATACGTAAGTTTAGTGAAGCATTTCATCATGTAGGTCGGTAACCCCGGCATGGTAATGGTGGCACCGCATTTCATGGGACAGTTAAAACAGCTGATTAACCGGGTCCGGGCACTTTCCAAGGTCTCGGTCCACTCTTTTTCGACCTCATCACTCCAAAAATCTTTTATCCGCGTCCGCGAATTCCCCCACATGAAATTTTCAGTATGCCATTTCTCATCATGAACTTTCATCTCTTGCGGCGAGCCCAGACCGGCCAGAATCGGCATCACTCCCGGAATCGGATTACCATCCCGCTCTTTTATATATGCCAACACTTCATTGCAAAGGCCGATATATTCTTCGGGCTCGGCGATATTGATATCCTTGGTTCCACGAACCACAATCGCCTTAACCCCTTTATCTCCCATAACCGCGCCGATACCGCCACGACTGGCACTGGAACGACCCTGCTCGATAGAAGCATAAAAAACCCGGTTCTCACCGGCGAGACCGATAGCCGCAACCTGGGCTTTGGGCTCATCCAACTCTTTGAGCAGGATCTCCGCCGTTTCGACAGAGCCTTTACCTTTAAGATGAGATGCGTCCCGAATTTCGACTTTATCATTGTGAATCCACAGATAAACCAGATCGGGTGACTTGCCGCGCAGGATCACTTTGTCATAACCGGCATATTTTAATTCCGGAGCCCAAAATCCCCCCATCATTGAAAATGCCATTAACTTGGTCTGGGGAGAAATGGTCGTGACAATAGTTCGATTACAACCGGTAGCCGGAGTACCACATAAAAGACCAGCGCCAAATATGAGTAAATTCTCAGGAGAAAAAGGTTCAACTTCAGGCGGAACCCGATCCCACAATATTTTAGCGTTGGTTCCAAGCCCACCCAGATAAAGCTCGGTATCTTTCGGATCGGTTGCTACCTTCTCAATATTCCCCCGGGTTAAATCAATTTCTAAATTAAACCCTGTCTCTGCGTACCTCATTTTTTACCTCTTATAGTTTAAATATCCAGCTGCGGCTCCATACCAGAGCACTCATACTATTCTATAATCTTGAAGCCTGAACCATTTATTATTCTGGAAATCCATCTTTATGCATATTGCATAGACTATGCCATCTTCTCTGGAACACCGCTAATTTCATAAATGCATAACCAAGATTAGCGAACCTGATATCTGTGCATAACCCGTCAGCATTTACTCTAACCAGCCTTACATCCATATTATTAAAGTCATAGTTACATAACTCTGTAGTTCTGTTAAATGTCTAATCCATTCCGGTTCCAGGATACAATCTCCAGGAATGGAGTTGCACTGACTCCGGAAAAACAAGCAGAATCTGCACAATTCAGCAGAGCAAAGTTAACCTTTGCTGGTGAATTTTTACACGCCCTGAAAACCACGCACAAGTAAAGAGGAAATCAAATTTATTGCCTGATTATGATTGAAAAGATAAATTAGCTCTTTTTACCTGAAAATGATAATTCACTATTTAAAGCGATTCACAAAACTCTTCTGATTACTAAATTTTGATCAGAATTATGAGAAGAGACAATATTTCAATTGTAACAAGGTATTATTTATGTTAATCGCTATCAGCAGTGCACTAGTCATACATAAACTACAGCATTTGTTACGGAGGATTCACCATGTTAAAAAATCTGACTATAGTAATCATCAGCCTGTTGCTTTTAAGTCTGGCCGCCTGTGACAGTAAACCCAAAACCACCACTGAAAAAGTGAAAGAATCAATCCATAATGCCGCTGACACGACCAAAGAGGCAGCCCATGATGCTGGGGTTGCCACCAAGGAAGCAGCTCATGATATTAAACATGATGTGAAAAAAGCTGCCGAGTAAAGAACTGCCTCGAAAAACTGCTGCTATTATTAAAAAAGCCGGGCCGTCTATGTCATAAATAGACGACCCGGCTTTTTTGCGGGAAACTTTTCACCCACTGCCAGACCCAGGCCGTTTCAGCTCAGGAATCCTTACTTTTCAGCCATGGTTTTAAGGTTTGCAGAAGATCTTTAGCCTGTTTTTGCCAGGCCGGATATTTTGCGGCCTGCTGCCAGGAGCTGGCGGCAGCGGGAAAATCGTCAAGATTCCAGGCACAGTAACCGGCGAGGATGAATTGCCGGCCGTTTTCTTCAGGAATCTTATCCAGAGCCATAAAGATTTCAGCTGCCTCACGGTAGCGGCCGGCCGCGTAAAGGATTTCACCGCGCATAAAAAGATTCATTGGATCAGGATAAAGTTTCTGGAGACGAGTTAAAGTCTTAAGTGCTTTTTCGGTTTGACCGATCTGCCGATAAAGTGAGACGAGCTGTTTAAGTTCCTGCGCTTCCGGCTCATCCTCAGAGTAAACTTTAGTTAAAATCTCTGCGGCATCCGTAAACAGTTCAAGCTGCTGATAGATCGCGGCCATAAGTTTACGCTCTTTAATAGTAATATGCCCTTCTACCTGCAAGACCCTGTATGCTGCAAGAGCTTTACGCCAATCCCCGGCCGCCACCGCAACCTGACCGTATAATCGCCAGTGGGAAATTTCACCAGGATAGAGGTCGACCAGTCTTTCGCCAACTATAAGTGCTGCTTGCGGATCCGACAACTGCCAGTCAACCTGAATCAAGGCTTTAAGCCAAGCCGCCGGTGGTGGTGATGAAAAAGTCTCAGCCGAGGTTGCGGTCAAAGCAACCAGAAGAGAGCGGGCCCGCCTGTAATCACCAGCGTAAAGAGCAGCAACCGCGGCTTTATATTTTAATTGATCACTCTTCTTGGGTACCTTCTCCGCGGCCTGCAACAGAATCCGAGAAGCCTCCTTATAATCTTCCACCTGGAGCAGGGCCATGCCGTAGTTTTCAAGAGCCTGACCAAAATCCGGGGCCGCGGCCACGACTTGGCAATAGAGGTTTACCGACTTATGGTAGTTCCCAAGTTGAAAATTAAGATTGGCGGCGACAAAGCCTAAAAGCGGCGGTAGATCCCGGGTACGACCCTGATTAAACTGCTCAATTTTCTGCACCGCCAACCTGTACTTTCCAGCCCGACTTAACTCCTGCACCGTAAAAAGCAGACTTGTTGCTGCCGGCGACAAACCCTTCTGATAGAATGCGGCATCTTCCGCTAATGCAACTCCGACTGAAAAAGAGATCACTGCCGGCAGGATTATAAGCAGTAAACCCCGCCGTAAATAATCCTCTCTTTTTCGCAGCGACTGCCATTTAACGATCAAGTTTGAAAACAATCGTCGTCTCCACCAGAGTCTTGACCTTTGCACCATCAACTATTCCCGGCTGAAAATGCCAGTTGGAAACTGTCTGCCGGACCGCTTTCTCAAAAAATCCGACCGGTTCCGCCTTAATAATCTCAAGTTCTGTAACCCGGCCCGCACGGGTTACAAAAAAACGTATTTTGACTGAACCCTCGATCCCCCGACGCCGGGCCCGAAAAGGATAAACCGGCTCCATCCGGCCCTGACTCACGGGTTCGCTGTCGAGCTCTCCGAGCCGATAAAATTCACGCTGTAAAACTTTTGCCACCGGAGTCTTGGTCGCCACCGGGTTGGGATGCAACTGCAAGTTGCTCTCAATGCGGGGGTCGAGTTTTATTCTGGACTGGCTGATATCAGGATTGATCTCAGGTTTTAAAAAGACCGGCTGAATCGGTTCCGGCGGCGGTTTGGGTAGCTTAACTTCCGGCTGAGGTTCCGGTTCCGACGGCGATGGTGCAAATTCCTGCTCAAGCTTGGCCGGAGCCACAAAAACCGGTTCTTTAAGTCGCTGAGGTAAATCCCTTGAGCCGCTCCCGCCCCGAAACAGCCAGGGAATCAAAACCATAATCAGCAGATTTATCAGTACCGCTCCAGTTAAGGCAATGAGAAGATTCAAACCGGAAAAGGAGCCTGATTGAGGCTTAAAAAACATCGTTAACGACCATCAACCGGGCTTTCGGCCGCCACCGCAATCCGCTGAGCTCCTGCCATGCGGCACTGATCGAGAACCTTAATGGTAAGACCGGTCGCGACCTGCCGATCGGCAACAATAACTATGCTGCCATCCGGGTTCTGAGCCAGAAAACGCTCACTTACAGCCCGGATGGTCCGCAGATCGATCTGATGACCGTCAACAAAAATATGACCTTCGGCATCAATACCGAGCCGCAGGCCGCTCTGCCCGACCTCCTCAGCAGTCAATGCTGACGGCCGCTCGACTTCGACCCCGGACTCACGGACAAAGGTCGTAGTCACCAGAAAAAAGATCAGGAGAATAAAAACCATATCCAACATCGGTGCCATATCAATCTGAGCCGGCTTTCGCTCCCGCCGCATCCGGGCCCGTACATTAATCATAGCATTCACCCAATCCTTTCATAACTCCGGCCCGAAACTCCTCAAGTTTCTGAGTCACTCTGAAGGTACGCCGACGCAGAAATCCGGCCATAAAAAGGCCGGGGATTGAAACAAACAGACCGCTTTGGGTCGTTATCAGAGCCTCGGCAATACCATTGGCCAAAGCCCCGGGATTACCGGTACCGTAAACTGAAATAGCGTCAAATGTGGTTATCATCCCCTGTACCGTTCCGAGCAGACCCAGCAGCGGTGCAATTGACGCCAGCACATAAATATAATTGATCTGAGATCCGAGACGACTCGCCTCTCGATCAACGAGACTATTCAACAGGGCCAGATTATCTGCCCGCACCTGACTCATTGAGGTAATAAAGCGACTGACCACCTCGGCCAGGGGCACTCCGGAAAGGTTCATACGCAACTTGCGCTCACGCACCGCCGCAAAAGCCTCCTCCAACGTAATATCCCAGCGACTCACAGCCCAGACTCTCTGCAATTTAAGCAGGATCAAAACCCACATGACCAATGACACCAGAATAATCGGTACCAGCAGGGGACCGCCCCGGTAGAAATAGTCAAAGATATCAAAAATAATTCGCATGACTAGCCGTTCGTCTCACTCTCTTGCAGTGCAATACTCAAACTAACCGATTTTTCCTCCATATCGCCGATAATAACATCGACCCGGCGGGCAAACCAGGTATGGAGAAGGATAATCGGGATAGCCACTGTCAAACCAAGTTTGGTCGTGATCAGAGCCTCAGAGATCCCGCCCGACATCATCCGCGGATCACCGGCCCCATAAACCGTAATCACCTGAAAGGTATTAATCATTCCGGTCACGGTACCCAAGAGTCCCAGAAGCGGGGCAATAGCGGCCAGAACCTGAAGCGTTGGAAGATAT
>JAOZQE010000176.1 GCA_029932385.1 bacterium
TTGAAGGAAACCAGCATCTGGTTGGTGGGGCTCTTTGCGCCAAAGGTTCAGCCGGGATGGCTCTGCTTAACGATAAAGAGCGCCCGCAACAGCCATTAATCCGCGAAGGTGGGCGTGGTGCCGGGCGCTGGCGGGAAGTGAGCTGGGAGACCGCCTTTGATTATGTTGCTGATAAATTGCAGAAAATAAAAGCAGATTACGGGCCGGAATCAGTCGTGTTGTCATCTCGGGGCGGGCCCTGGGAGCCGATGTACAAAACTTTTATCTACGCCTACGGCTCACCCAATTATACCGATTTTGATAATGCCTGCAGCCATAATCCTCATCATGCCAGCCTGTCAGTTAACGGAGTTGGCCGTCTGGGATTTTCTTACGATATAAAAAACGCTAAACATCTGGTCCTTTTTGGCCGCAACCTCTTTACGACATTGCAAGTTGAGGAGAGCCAAGAGGCTATGGATATGCTGGAAAATGGCGGCCGGATGACCTATATCGATGTCCGCCAGACCGTGACCGGCACCAAGGCGACCCGTTTTTTTCAGGTTCGCCCCGGCACTGATTACGCTCTAGTCCTCGCCATAATCCATCAAATAATCGAAAAGAAGGCCTATGACAGCGAGTTCATTGAGCAATATGTTACGGGCTTTACTGAACTCTGCAGTTTTGTTGAGCAATACACCCCGGCCTGGGCCGCCAAAGAGTGCGGCATCACCGAAAAAGCGATCAAGGAGTTTGTTGACGAACTGATCGAAGACCAACCCCGGGTCATCTTTCATCCGGGCTGGGGCTTCTCCCGTTACAATGACTCTTTTTATACCAGCCGGGGCTTACATATTCTTAATATCCTGATGGGAAGTATCGAACAGAAGGGCGGGCTGATCCTGCTCAAAGGTCCGGCTGAGTACGGGGTTAAATTTTTTCGCAACTTAAACTACCCCATACCTGATATCAAACGCGCCGACGGGGTCGGCTGGAAATACCCTCACCTTGATCAAGGATCAGGCATGGCTAACCTCTTTTTTGAGGCTATGCGTACCGGTGAACCCTACCCGATAAAGGCGTGGATCGCCATGCGCCATGACCCCTTAACCTCAATGCCCGACCCCCAACAGCAGAAGCTCTTTTTTGACCACTGTGATCTTTTGGTTTCGATTGACACCCATTACAGTGAATTTGGCTGGTATGCGGATGTTATTTTACCGGAATCGAGCTATCTTGAACGCGATAATCCAATCTTTGTGCGGCCCGGCATCATCCCCCGTTATGAGACCCGTCGCAAAGTTTTAGAACCTGAGAATGATACCAAACCCGCCTGGGAGATCTTCAAACAGCTCGCCACCAGACTTGGCCTTGATGAACATTTCCCCTACAACTCAATTGAAGAGTTATGGGAATGGCAGCTTAAGCCTACAGGCTACAGCATTGAGGATTTTGCCGAGAAAGGGTTTATTGCGCTGAGCCAAGAGCCGGTGATGTGTGATCGCAAGAAACTTGAGGGTCACTTCCACACCCCCTCTGGCAAACTTGAAATAATAAGTCAAAAGCTGGACGCGGCCGGCATCCCATCCTTGCAGGAATATGCATCGCCCGCTAAACCTGACAAAGGTATGTTTCGTCTGGTGGTGGGAAGATCAGCAGTTCACACCCATGGATTTACCATCAATAATCCATTGCTCAATGAGCTGATGCCGGAAAACACCCTGTGGATTAACACCAAGTCTGCAAATAGGCTGGGGATCAAGCCGGGAGACCTGGTCGATGTAAGCTCTGCAGACGGCAGTTACACGGGTACAGTTCCCGCCCATGTGACTGATTTCATCCACCCGGAAGCCGTCTTTACCGTCCACGGCTTTGGCCGTCAGATACCATTGCAGAAAAAAGCCTACCATGCGGGATTCAGTGACCAAAAAATGATGATCGGCAAACTCGACGACTGGAACCTGGCGGGAGGCAGTATTAATCTCTGCAATACCTTTGTTGTGGTACATCGCAGTGTGCGTAACCCGAGAAGAAGGGCGGTTGAGCTATGAACAAATATATGATCTATCTAAAACAGGAAAGGTGTGTTGGCTGCCGGGGCTGTGAGGTTCATTGCAAGACAAATAAACAATTGCCGGTGGGCCCGATTCTCTGTGAAATCAAGTATCTACCACCGAGACTAATAAAGGGTGTACCGAGAACCGAATTCTCCTTTCGCTCGTGCTATCACTGTGAGGATCCGTTTTGTGTGGCTGTCTGCCACGCCGAAGCCATGATCAAACGGGATGATGGCATTGTTTATATAGATGAGGAGAAATGTGTAGGTTGTATGGCCTGTGCCGGAGCCTGCCCCTGGACAGTTCCGCAACGCAACCCGGAAACCAATAAAGCGGTTAAATGTGATTACTGTATGGATCGGGTTGATGCCGGCCTGAAACCAGCATGTGTCAGCAAATGCACGACTCATGCTTTGCAGTTTGTTACTTTGGAACCGGTTGAATAGTTACTTAAAACGTAACTATTCAACGTGGGTAAAAAAGCCCCGTTTGTTGGCTGATTTCAGTAGATTCTGGGGACATAACCTGATTTTCCTAAGGAAATCGGGATTGTGTACCCTGAATTTACGGGTTGGTTGAATAGTTACCTTAAAACTTTTAACTACAAAAGGATGCTAAAATGAAGAAAATTATACTTATCGGATTGTTTTGCCTGCTCCTGGGCTTCCAACTGAATGCCATTGCCAGTGAAGAAGTTAACCATGAAGCAAAAGGTGAGGCTGACACACAAGTCTCTGAAGAGATCAAAAAAGAACAGCTTGAACTGCAGACCATGGCAAAAGAGACCCTTGAACGTCTCTACAAGGAACAGCCTGAGCTGAAAGAAACAATTGACAATGCCTACGCCTACGGGGTCTTTCAAGGCCAGGTAGTCAATATGGTCATGTATGTCGCCGGCAAAGGCAAGGGCGTGGTTTACGACAATAAAACCCAAACCCCAATCTACATGCATGCGATCAGAGCCGGGGTCGGCCCCGGAGTCGGTTACAAATCAATTCATGCGGTCTTGGTTTTCAAGAATGAGTTGGTTTACGATCAGTTTACGACTGTTGGTTTGCATGTCGGTGCTTCAGTTGATGCCTCTCTGAAAATTGCGGAAAAAGGCGGTGCCGCAGCAACGGCCATCTCTCTGGTACCCGGTATTTCAATGTATCAATTAACCGATACCGGCCTGG
>JAOZQE010000177.1 GCA_029932385.1 bacterium
GGAGACCCCGCAAGCCTTGGCTAAACTCTTGGCCTGTTCCACAGGTATATGACCGAAATAGAGAGTGCGGTCGGGATCATTGCTTCTATCCAGACTGGTGGGTTGTGCTGAGAAGGGGCGTGTCGGTTTGGGTTTTGATGATTTCTCACTGCTTTTGCGCAGTGCGTTTTTACCGGTGTGGATTACGGACTTGGTGATGTTTTTTGTCAATGTGCCGGAATCGAGTAGACCTTTGAACAGATCCCGGGCGGTTTTGATCGGGCTTTTCGATATCTCCGGCTCAGTCCAGCCCCGGGGTAGTTCCCATAACGCCTTGCCGGCCTCAGGGCCGGGGGTTATCGCCGAATTGCGGTAGAAGAGAGTGGTTCCCATCATCCCGTCCATAATGGCATGGTGAACCTTGGAATAGACTGCGAATCGTTCGCCGCCTTCTAACCCTTCAATTACATGGCACTCCCACAGGGGGCGGCTGCGCTTAAGCATCGTCTCATGGAGTTTCTGAATAAGTTCTGTGAGCTGTTTGCGGGTTCCCGGTCCGGGCATTTTATGGTACAGCACATGTTTTTTCATATCGATCGACGAGGCTACCCGCCATTGTGGGACAGGAATGGAACCGGAAGGTAGGCCGGGGACGAAACTGACCGGGTTGGGTACTTTCGCTCGAATTTTGTAATTGAACGGGGAACACGGTTTGCGTTCGCGCAGTTTGGCCGCAAATTTTTTCACATAGTCGGCCGCGGCTCCTTTCGGTGGGCGCATAATTTCGAGTGCAGCAACGTGAGTTGGACTCTCTTTAGTCTCAAGTAGTAAAAAACCATAATCTAATGCTGGAATCTGTGACATATCTTCTCCTTATAGTGGTTTTTCAAATGCGCTGCTGTCTGACTGTCTAACCCGGAAAACACCCTCGCGGCAAACTTTCTTTAAATAATGATCTGAAAATACTATCTCTGTATCATATTAATCTGTATCATATTAAGTTGAAGAGCTGAAAGAAATTTTTTTGTCATTTCTAAAAGAAGGTTTGTTCTGTCTGATAACTGTGTTAGGAGTAGGGGTGAGTTGCTGGTTGTTCCTGTTTGTATTTATCTTGTTGTGTAAGATCTTTTAAGCAATATTTTTTTAATAATCTAAGGGAGAGTAATTTATGGGAAAACATATCACAGACATCGAGCAGTTATACAAAGGGATAGCCGGTTTATTCGGGTCTCTGGATCAGCTGCCGGATGTCAAGCGCAAGGTTCTTAAAACGGATTTGCTGCTTGACTTAGATTATAGTGATCCGGAGGGCCGGGTAGTTATTGATGCTACCGGAGATGATATTAAAATCTATCTCGGAGAGTCTCCGGCAGGTAAAGAGCCTGAGGTTAAATTGATGATGAGTTCGGATACGGCTCATCTTTTCTGGCTCGGTAAAATTAATTTGATTATGGCTACGGCAACCGGAAAGATTAAAACCGCCGGCAATATCGGCGGTGTAATCAAGCTGGTGCCGGTGCTGGATCCGTTATTCAAAGCGTACGCCGATTCCCTCCGGGATAATGGTATGGCGGAGTTGATAATTTGAGCCAGGTTAAGCACTTTTGTTGAGGCCGACTTTGGCGAGTTTGCGAAAGAATGTTCGTCGGGGCAGGCCCAGGCTTGCGGCCGCCCGCTCCCGGTGCCATTGATGTTTCTCCAGGGCCTGCAAAAAAAGTTTTTTCTCGAATTGCTCAAGTAAAGTTTTATAATCCATCCCTTCGATAGCGATTGTTGGTTCCGGGATATTTTCGAGTCGTTCGTCTGGATACTTCGAGGCCGGGATCGGGGTTTCCATGAAATCCAGTTTGTGCAGGGTCAGGTAGCGATGTATGGTATTCTGCAGCTCTCGGATATTCCCCGGCCAATGGTAGCTGTACAAGGCATTCTGGGTTTTCAGGGGCAGGGGTAACGACGAATCATTTTCGCTGTCGCCAAATTTTTTCATGAAGTATTCGATCAGCAGGGGGATGTCCTCTTTACGTTCCCGCAGCGGGGGGAGCGCCATCGGAATTATGTGGATGCGGTAGAAGAAATCTTTGCGCATGTTGCCTTGCTTTACTTGTTCCTGCAAGTCGCAGTTAGTGGCTGCGATAATGCGGACATCAGGTTGCTCGGTTTTGCTCCCGCCTAACGGTATGTAGCCGTTTCCTTCCAATGCCCGCAGAAGTTTGACCTGGCCATTCAGGTCGAGTTCGCCGATCTCGTCTAAAAACAGGGTGCCGCCATTCGCCTGCTGGAGAAACCCGCTCTTGTCGCGGACGGCTCCGGTAAACGCTCCTTTCTTGTAGCCGAAAAATTCACTTTCAAAAAGATTTTGCGGAATAGCACCGCAATTTACCGCGACAAAATTAGAGTCACTTCTCCGGCTGTTGTCATGAATCGCCCGGGCTGCCAGCTCTTTGCCGGTACCGGATTCCCCATAAATTACAACGTTGGCATTCGTTGTCGAAGCATTTAAGATGAGTTCGTAAATACTCTGCATGGCCGGGCTTTTGCCGATGATATTATTGAATTTATAGCGGTCCTTTATGTTGGAGCGCAGCAGAAGGTTTTCGTGACGCAGGTTCTTTTCGCTCTCCAGTAATCTTTCACGGGTCTGGCGTTGTTCATTGATGTCGGTAATAATTCCTTCGACATATTCGAGCTTTCCGGCGGTGTCGTAAACCGGCCGGGCGTGCATTGATATCCATATCCGACTCCGGTCTTTGCGGTAAAATTCAGTTTCAAACCTATTAACAACACCATGTTCTAGAAGCAGTTGGGAAAATTTATGGCGCTGGGTCGGATCAACGTAGAGATCTCTCTGTACGGTTTTGACATTCCTTATCAGGTCTTCCCGTGATTCGTAGCCCAGAGTTCGGGCGAATGAAGGGTTTATGCTGATGATTGTGCCGTTGTGAGAGACCTGGAATATACCTTCAACGGCATTTTCAAAAATATTGCGATATCTTTTTTCAGCCTGTTTAATTTTGTCAAAAAGTTTGGCATTATCAATAGATATGGCAATCTGTGCTGAAATAATTTTTAACATCTCCAGTCGCAGAGAAGTAAAAACGCCGGCCATAAGACTGTTCTCGAGATAGAAGATGCCGATCATCTTGTCTTTGTGGAGAATTGGTACGCAGAGAATTGATTTTGTCTGTTGTGACTTAATGTAT
>JAOZQE010000178.1 GCA_029932385.1 bacterium
CTGTTACGTGTATAAACAATTCCAGTGCCCTTTAATGCATTTACTATTTTTATAAGATGTTTTTTTTTATCCTCAACTTCACGAACAAGATAAACAAGGTTTTTTCGCTCAAAGCTCTTTTTAAAAACATTCTTCTCTTTAAAAAGTAGTTTTTCCTGAATATCGTCAACAACATCAATTGTAGCTGTTGCAGTAACAGCCAATACAGGTACTTCAGGCAGTAGCTCCCTAAGTTCTGCAATTCGCAAATATGATGGGCGGAAATCGTATCCCCACTGCGAAATACAGTGTGACTCATCAATAGCAAGCAAATTTACATTCATCTGTTGCACACGTGTTCTAAAAAGCTCAGTTCCCAATCTCTCAGGCGAACAGTAAAGGAATTTCAAATTAGGATCATGCACACAATTTTCCAGAGCAATGTCAATCTCGTGTTTGGTCATACCAGAATATATTGCTACAGCTTTAATATTTCTTTCAATCAAATTCTCTACTTGATCTTTCATTAAAGCAATAAGCGGTGTAACTACAACACATATACCATCTTTAGCAAGAGCCGGAACCTGAAAGGTTATAGATTTACCTCCACCTGTTGGCATAAGAGCTAAAGTATCATGACCATTGCCAACCGACTTGATGATGTCGTGCTGCAAAGACCTAAAGGTAGCATAGCCCCAATATTTGGTTAGTATTTTCTGATATTTATCCAACGTAATTAGTAATTTAATCCAAAAGCCCAAAGAGGTATTACATTTAAGTACCCAAATTCAATATCATCCTTTACCACAAATGATTTCCCATCTTTCTCAATTTGTTTTTGTTGTTTGTTTTTACCACCAACTTCAAACGTATAATTATCAATGACAAAATCAGCCTTTTTTGAAGAAATCACTTCATTTTTCAATCGCATTTGGTTAAAGAAAAAGGTTTCTCGTAAATTTCCTGCATTTGTTTTTTCTCCAGCCAAATTAAAAATGATATTAGTATTATCTAAATAAACTTTATCAACTTTTCCTAATCCACGGATACCACTTGTTTCATTTCGCAACTGCCCTATAAGACCAGCCTTTTCCATATAAGATAAATAATCGTCTAAAGAATTTCTACTTACATTAATAATTTCTGAAATCTTGGAAAAATTAGGTTTAAACGGTACACTTTCTGCAATAATAGAAAGCAATTGTTTTAGTTTACGACTTGTTCCAACATTTAGGTTCGCATATTGAGGAATATCTGTTTCCAATGTTTGTACAATGATTTGTCCTAAACGTAAATTCAACTCACTTTCATTTCCAAAAGGATAGTATCCATTTAGTAGATAGTCGTTAAACAATGGTAGCGGGTGATTAATGTTTTCAAGTTTCACTTCGTTATTGATTATTTGTTCTAACGAATAAACTCCTATTTCGTAATTATGAAAATATTTTAAATATTCCCTAAATGAGAGTCCTTGTAATTTGTAGATTAAAGCACGACGACTTAAGTCTGCAGAACCTTTTAGTATATCAAGAACTGAGGAGCCAGTAAATACAACCTTTAAAGTAGGATATGAATCATAAATATTTTTTAATTCACGCGACCAATCATTGTATTTGTGTATTTCATCAATAAACAAATACTCTCCTGCATTTTTATAGAAGTTATCTGCTAATTCAACAAGTTTATTTTCACTAAAATACATATCATCTGCTGATACATATAGTGCTTTCTTTTTGTCTAAATTTTCTTTGATATACTGCAAAATCATTGTTGTTTTACCAACACCACGAGGACCAATAATCCCAATCATACGACTATCCCAAGAGACTTTTTCGTACAAATAACGTTTAAAATCTGTTGTTGTATTTTGTAAAAGCGTTTCAAATTTCTGATAAAGTGTTCTCATTGCTTCTATAATTTATTTTCACAAAGATACAAAATGCACAACACAATCAACAATTATCTTAATTAATGCTCAATTAATAGTGCGATATTATTGTTTTTTTGTTTGCCATTAACATTTCTGTATACCTAATAAAATCGTTGTTGTTATAAAAAAAGGTGTCAAAATGTAAATTTCAGCTCAAGAGTCAGTAATTGTAAACAGCCTTATAGCCAGAAAACACCCATTAGCTCTTATAAAAATGCACAATGATTAATCCTAATCTATACAAACCCTATTTTACCAATTTATTCTATACAATTTTATATTTATTTACATATAAATTAATTATTTTACATCGTTTTATATTTAATTACATATAATTTATTATATTTGTATCATATTGTATCTAAAAACATATAATGAAACGATTAGCAGGATTTGTAAAGGGGCGAAGAAAAGAAGTTAACTTAACTCAAGAGGAATTCGCAGAGAGAGCTGGTGTAGCCCTGACTGTAATACGTAAAATTGAGCAAGGGAAAACAAATTTAAACATGGATAGTGTCAACCTTGTATTACGCATGTTTGGTCATGAACTGGCTCCTATAAACAGTAAAGAATTGGATGAATGAGAAAAGGAAAAGTATATTATAAAGATATAATGGCTGGGATCATTACGGAAACAGATGATGGTGAATTTCTCTTTCAATACAACGCTCAGTATGTGAAAGACCATAGAACTGAATTTGTAACTTTCACTATGCCCGTTAGAGAAAAAGCTTATGTAGACAAACGACTGTTTCCTTTTTTTGAAGGGCTAATACCGGAAGGATGGCTATTAGATATTGCAACTAAAAACTGGAAAATTAATCCAAATGACCGAATGGGTTTATTGTTGGCCTGCTGTCAAAATTGCATCGGAGCAGTTAGTGTAATCCCAATATCAGAAGAAGATGAAGAATAAATGTTTATACTGCTATGAAGATTTAAGTGAAGAAAAAGATTTTCACGAAAAGTGTGCTATGACGTTTTTTGGTAATAAGATAGCTCCTCAGATTCCATATTCTCTAAATCAAATGTCCGACTTAGCAAAGAATATTGTCGAACGTAGCATCTCTGTACCTGGTGTACAGCCTAAATTATCAATGTCAGTAGAAAAGGGAAGTAAGAAAAGTACAAATACCAGATTCACTTTAGTTGGAACTCTTGGCGGACAATACATTTTTAAGCCTCCATCCGATCAATTTCCTGAAATGCCAGCCAATGAACATCCCACTATGCGTATTGA
>JAOZQE010000179.1 GCA_029932385.1 bacterium
GACGAGGCCCAGGCTTTGGCTGAAGTTATGCGGGAGCGGGGGTTTTCGACGGCGGTGGTGGTGAGCGACGCTTATCATATGTATCGCGTGAGATGGAGTTTTGCGCGGGTCTGCCGGGATTTGCCGGTGACTTTGCGCTATGTCTCCGGGCGGCCGGGGGCGGAATTTTGGTGGCGGGAACGCTGGAGCCGTCTTTATGTGGCCAAGGAGGTTTCCAAGCTGCTCTATTATTGGGTTGATCACGGCCTGCTGGGGATTAAACATGATCCGGTGTGGATGAGTGATGTTAAGCGGTGGTATTGTCGGGTTTTGGAAGAGGTGGTTTAGGAAGCTGTAAGCTATAAGCTGTCCCCTTTTTCATATAGGTTGACATGAAAGGGTTGGTTTGGTATATACCATGTATATTTGTAATTGGAGTTTAAGAAATGCATGGTTATATCCCGAGGATAGTGCAGGATAGAGTTGAAAGAGCTTTAACCCGTTCGCCGGCGGTGGCTATTCTTGGGCCCCGGCAATGCGGCAAGTCGACGTTGGCGAAAAAGATTATTGCCGAGACTTCCGCGATTTACCTTGATCTTCAGGATCGGGTTGACCGCAATAAATTGAATGAACCCGAGCTTTTTTTTGATCGTTACCGGGACCGCTTAATCTGCCTTGATGAAATTCAGATGTTGCCGGAGTTTTTTTCTGTACTCCGTTCTGAAATTGATCGGGACCGGCGGCCGGGACGATTTCTTATCCTGGGGTCAGCTTCCCGCGACCTCATCAAACAATCAACCGAATCACTGGCCGGGCGCATCGCCTATATTGATCTTACGCCTTTTTTGCAGAAAGAGGTTGCGGCCAAGCTGTCGTGGTCCGATTTATGGCTGCGAGGCGGATTTCCCGAAAGTGCCCTGGCCGAAAACGATGATGACAGTTTTGCCTGGCGCCGCGATTTTATCCGCACCTTTATGGAGCGTGATATTCCGAACCTGGGGTTTCATATTCCGGTTCCCACGATGGAGCGCCTGTGGCTGCTGCTGGCTCATTACCACGGCCAGACGGTAAATTTTCACAAATTGGCCGCGGCGGCGGATATCTCCACGCCGACCTTAAAAAAGTACCTGGCTATTCTTGAACAAACTTACATGATCCGCCAGCTGCCGCCGGCTGCTGTAAACCTGAAAAAAAGATTAGTAAAATCGCCCAAAATTTATTTGCGCGACTCCGGTATTTTACACGCGCTGCTGGATATTGAAGAGTATGACTTCCTGTTGGCCAACCCGGCCGCCGGAGCCTCCTGGGAAGGTTTTGTCATCGAAAATATCATTGCCGGGTATGAACAATTTCGACCCTCTTTTTTGCGAACCTCAAACGGGGCGGAAATTGACCTGCTGCTGGAGCGCGGCGGGCGCTTCCATCTGTTTGAATGCAAACTTTCAAAAGCCCCCAAACCTTCCCGGGGGTTTTACGAGCTGGTAAATTCCATCCAGCCAGAGTCGGCCAGCATAATTGCCCCGGTCGATGAAGCTTACGAGTTACATCCAGGGATATGGGTCAAACCCCTGGAGGATATCTAAAAAAGCTAAAAAATAAAAAAAAACGAAAAACCGGGGACAGACCACGGTTTTTCTTCAACCTTTACGTCCATGCAAATTTTCTCCTCAGGTCATGAAAAAAGAAAAAAAGGGGGACGGAAAAAAAGGGGGTCTGACCCCGGTTTCACCGGTTTCATTCCAATTACGAGACCGGGGATGAGATTTGTTTCCTGGGTTTCAGCATTGATTTGCCGGGGTGCATTGTGATGTCGGTGGCGGCTATAAAGAGAGCGGCCTGGCCGATATTGCGCTTTTGTGGATGGTAGATCAGGCGGAAGCCGCCGGGCTGGGTTTTGATCGGGATTATCTCGCGGATATTGTTGATCCTGATGTTTTAGGAAAGCTGCACCGTTCACGGCGGGGGCTTTATTGGGCTAAGCGGGCATATCTGCGGCCGCTTCCGCCTTCTTGTCGAAGTTTATGAAGATCCTGCAAGTTTTCACTCACCTCTTCGAACCCTTTCCACTTGCCGGCAATTGCAGACAACCCCTGCCGCTCCTCTTGCTGTTCGATCAACTGCAGATCGTCAAGACTGACAAGGGCGGCAACCGGTTTATTCCGACGGGTAATAATAAACCTTTCACGGGCAAAAGAACTTTTGGCGATAAGTTCTGATAGATGAGTTTTGGCATTGGCAACTGATACGGTAGGCATAGCTCACACCTCAATAATTTAACTGATTGATACAGTTGGTCATTATGACCTTTATGTCTATTATAGTAATAGTTAAACGTGAGCAGTGTCAATAATTATTTCAAAACAGAAAGAACAGGAAGGGAAAACAGGGTCATCTTTAATCTTGAGATCGCATAACCCAACCTTTACGTCCATGCAAATTTTCTTCTCAGGTCATGAAAGAAGTCCCATTTTTCTACTTGACTTTTAATGAAATTCTGTATAAATGGCAAATTATTATAATTTTTTGCTGTCCATATAGGATAAATCAATGATAGAGCGCCTGTTAAGCGAAAAAATCAAACTTCGGCTGAATGATAATAAAGCCATCATTCTTATGGGCCCCCGGCAATCCGGCAAGACCACCCTGTTGCGTCGGATAACCAGAGATATTGAAGATAAAGTTCTCTGGCTGAACGGTGATGAGCCCGATATAAGGCTGTTGCTGGCAAATATTACATCGAGCCACCTGAAAAGTCTGCTCGGACAATGCTCCATATTGGTTATCGATGAAGCTCAGAGGATAGAAAATATCGGTTTATGTTTGAAACTGATTGTCGATAATCTTCCCGGTGTCAAGGTGCTGGCTTCCGGCTCTTCATCATTCGAACTGGCCAATCGCATCAACGAACCCTTAACCGGCCGCAAATGGGAATATTTTCTCTACCCGCTCTCCCGACAGGAAATGGTCAATCATCACGGCCTGCTCGAAGAACGACGCCTGCTCCACCACCGTCTGATCTATGGTTCATATCCGGAGATTATTGCCCAACCGGGTGATAACGAAGCCCGCCTGCTGCAACTTGCCGACAGTTATCTTTACAAGGACATACTGACCTGGGGCGGGATTCAAAAACCGGAACGACTGGAGCGGCTTCTGCAGGCAC
>JAOZQE010000061.1 GCA_029932385.1 bacterium
CAAAAAAACGCCGCAATATTAAAAATTGCGGCGTTACGGGATAGATCATCAATGAAAATAACAGATCATATCAGCCACCCCCGTAACTATGCAGTCCGGAGAGCAGCAAATTGACCCCGAGATACGTAAAAAGAACTGCAACAAACCCGACAATCGACAAGATCGCCGCCTTAACCCCGCGCCAGCCCCGGGTAACCCGGGCATGCAGAAATGCGGCATAGATAAACCAGGTAATCAGCGACCAGGTCTCTTTCGGATCCCAACTCCAATAAGTACCCCAGGCATAATTAGCCCAGGCGGCACCGGTAACGATACCGATAGTCAGCAGCGGGAAACCGATGGCGATAGTTTTATAGACCAACTCATCTAAAACCTTGGCCGCGGGGAATGTAGCTAAGATTCCGCCGGTGGCATTGCGATCTTCGTAACGTTTTTTCAGTATATAGGTACAGCTTACACCACAGGAGACCGCAAACGCAGCATAACCGAGGAAACAGGTAACCACGTGTGAAATCAGCCAGTTACTCTGCAAAGCCGGTACCAGGGGCTGAATCGTCTCATTGACACTGGGTGAGATTGAAGCGTAAGCCATCCCCAAAAAGGCAAACGGGGTCACGAAAGCCCCCAGAACCGGAATTTTATACTTATGTTCGATGATAAGATAGAGCAGAATAATCGTCCAGGAAAAGAATACCAGTGACTCATAAAGATTGGACATCGGCGCGTGACCGATTCCCATCTGATAGGACTCATACCAGCGCAGACCGATCGCCGCCGTCTGTGCCAGCCAGCCGGCCAGCAAAATCACCATCGCCACCCGGGCGATTGCAGGCTTGCGAAAAGCAAGGTAAGCGACATAAACCACCATCGCCGCCAGATAGACAAAGGTTACAATACTGAAGATATATGTATTCATTGATATTTCCTTAAAAAGATTCCAGTTCTATTCATATTCCCGAAGCCACTTGCCGGGGTCTAACTTAATTATTTCCAGGACTTGGCTTTGGCCACCAATTCCTGAAATTCAGTCTCAAACGCAGGCTGATTCTTATTCGCGTTACCAACCAGAACCAGCTGGAGGCGTTCGGGATGCTTCTCGTCCGGGGCCAGACGTAACCAGAGACGTCTATGGGACATGAAAAAAGCGACATAGAGGCCTAAAATCATCATAATACAACCCAGCCAGACGACCCAGACCCCGGGGTCTTTATTTACCTGCAGACCGGTATAGTAATATTGTTCAACATTCTTAAAAATACAGAATTCTGCGGTTTTGTTGTTCTGTTTACCAAAGTCCGGGAATTTAAGAAACACTCTGAATTGATAAGGCTTGACCCCGTTTCCCGGATCCCGCAAGACCTGAACGGCAGGCCCCATCCCGCGATAGTTATCTTCGAATTTCACCGCCTCGATCCAGCCCCACTTCTCAGGCAGACGCAAGGGCCGGCCAACCTCAAGCTTCAATGGCAGAACCATACCGGTTTCACGAAAATTGAGCTCTAGTTCAACCGCCCCGCCATAGGCTCCGTAACTCGATTGATAAAGGGTAAAACCTTCATAGGACAACGGATGGTTTACCTCAATCCGTTTTTCTTTAATAAGTTTGCCATTCTGGTAAATTGCCAGATCACTGGAATACTCTTTCGGCCGGCCGGAATCATACAACTCAACCTCAAAATCGCGACATTCAACCGCATAACCTAATTCCACCTTCTGCTGCTGCTCCCCATAGGTATAAAATGAGGTTACTCTCTCGCCCTCGGGAATATTAACAAAGCCTTTAACCCCGAGAACTGAACCGATAATACCACCGGCAAAAATTATCAGGATACTTAAATGAACAAAATAGACCCCAAGCCTGGACCAGCGCCCTTTTTCAGCAGCAAAATGAAACTCCGGCCCACTCTGGCCAAGATGTTCCGTCACCTGCCACTTTCCTGACCACAAAGATTCAAGACGGGGAAAGAGTTCAGCCGGATCCTTAAGTGCGGCCTTCCAGGGTGAACGCCAGACCAAGGTGGATGCCTTCTCTAAATTTTTATCAAGCAATTTTGTCGGTCGGGAGAAAAAACGCCAGGTTCTGGGGAAGTGCTTTACCGAGCAGACTATCAGGTTGACTGCCAGAAGAACCAGAATAGCAACAAACCACCAGGAGTGGTACATATCGAGGAAACCAATCGCCTTCAAGGTCACATAGGTTGACTCTTTATAGACCTTCAGGTAATCGGCCTGCATCATATTCTGGGGAATCACGGTTCCGATAATCGAAACCATGGCCAGAAGAATCAGTAAAAATATCGTCAACTTCAGAGATGCAAAAAAGGCCATAAGCTGACCTGTCACAGAACTCTTTTTCTCTATTTTTATTTTATCAGTCAATTTCAATACCTTTCCAGTATAGTTTACATCTCTCTAGCATGTTAACTATAAACCCGTCAACAAAAAAAGAGGGCCCCCTCATCAGAGGGAGCCCCTTTATATACATTCTTACTCAAGCAATCAACTATTTTTTATGACAACCCTTACAACTAGTCGGGCCGGCGGCCTTACTGGCCTTTTTAAAGTCTTTATGGCAACCTTTGCACTTTTTATGCATGGTCTTTTTAATATTATCTTTTTTACCGCTCTTCCGACCGGTATGACATTTACTGCATTTTACCAGCGCTGCTTTTCCATCCCAGGTATGATGACAAGTTTTACAATCAGGAACTCCTTTGGCATGTTTGGCGTGACTGAACATTACCGGCGGCTTCTTATTGCTCTTCATCATCTCAGAAACCTTAAGATCTTCAGTCGGGGCTTTAGGATTCGCAAATGCAACTGCTGAAACGGCCAGAAAAGCTACTAACGCAACCATCAATACAATTTTCTTCATTTTCCAATCTCCCATGTCTAAACGGTTAAAGTCCTCATCGATCTGAGCAATAATCCAACTTAAAACTTGAATTATTCTCTTTGGAAACAGCTCTCTGTATATAAAATATCGGTACTTCTGTCAAGTGATTACAAATTCAACGGCTGATCTGGCAGAGATTCAAGTCGTGAGTGCCACCACTTTCTCTACCAGTTTATCAATTCCTGAGGCTATCTCTTTAAGTCCGGGACCCAGCATATAGGCCGGGGTTGAGACCAGCAGATTAGCTTCATCAACGACAATTTCATCGACCGGGCAATCCTGATGACATGCCCCGAATCCCTCAAGTACAGCCGCAGTTGCCGGATCATTACCGATAGTCAGAAGCGGATTAAACCCGCCTAAAGCTCTGGCCACTACTGCCGGGGCTATACAAATCGCTCCAATCGGCTTGCCGGCTTTATGCATTTCGCTAAGCAGCCGCTGAACCTCAGGCTGAACTTCAGCAAGTTCTCCGGCCACGGCAAAATCGGAGAGATTCTTTGCCGCTCCGAAGCCGCCGGGCAGAATCAAAGCGTCCAGATCAGCCGCTGAAATTGTCGCCAGAGCAGAGATCTCACCCCGGGCAATCCGGGCCGACTCTACCAGGACATTACGAACCTCGGATACGGCCGCACCGGAAAGATGATTAACCACATCCCGCTGTTCTATATCCGGTGCAATACAGATCCATTCGATTCCAAGCCGATCCAGAGCCAGCATCGTTAACACCGCTTCGTGAATCTCAGAACCGTCGTTAACCCCGCAGCCGGATAAAAGTACTCCAACTTTAACCATCAGCAAAAACTCCTCTTGATGTTATTATCGAAGAAATTTTCCAATTTTCAATTTTTCAAGATACCCTTTTTTCTGCCAGGTAGAGAGTGGCGATACCAAAAGTCAGACTGTGATAGCGGCAGCGCTCAAAACCGGCCTCACAAAGCCAGCTGACAAATTCAGCCCGGGAAGGAAATTCTGCGACTGACTCGGGCAGATACTGATAGGCACTGCGGCGGGCAAAAAGACCACCGATAAACGGCAAAATCTTAAAAAAATAGAAATTGTACAGAGTTTTCAGCCAGGCGTAATCAGGCTGCGAAAACTCAAGCACCGCCAGGCGTCCATGTGCCTTTAAGACTCGATTAAATTCGGCCAGTGCTTTTTTCTTGTCAACCACGTTGCGGATGCCGAAGGCTATGGTCAACAGATCAAAATCAGCCACCGGAAAAGGTATCTCTTCAGCGGATGCCGCTACCAGTTCGATATCTGCATTCGCTTTTTCAATCTTGACCCGAGCCAGATCGAGCATGGCTGGGCTGAAATCGAGACCGACAATCCTGGCTACAGGTGCTTTTTGACGCAGTGCCAGACAGACATCTCCGGTTCCGCAGGCAACATCGAGAATTGCTCCAGTCTCTTTTTTCAGCGCCATCCGGGTCAATGTCCGGCGCCAACCCCGATCAATTCCCAGGCTTAAAAGCCGGTTAAGAAAGTCATAGCGAGGGGCAATCGCGGAAAACATATCCCGAATCGCATCCGCCCGGCCGGCATTATCGATTTCGAGCGCACCTTTGTCATTCGTCATGGTTATCGCTCTCATCAACCGGCACATCAACTGCTGGCGCTTCGACTCCGGCATCGGTCTCTACCTCAACTGCCGCAGCAGTTTCAGCTTCAACCTCAGCATTGGCCGCGTCCATCTTCTCCTGGTAGCTGCGTTCAAGCTCAACCCCTTCCGGGAGCAGGGCAACTGAGACCAGATGTTCTTTCTCATGATCAATGCGAAAGACCCGAACCCCCATCGTATTACGACCGACAACCGATATATCAACAACCCGGTTGCGGGTGATTTTCCCGGCATCGGTAATCATCATTATCTGATCGGCTTCAGTCGCTTTGAGAACTGCGACCACACTACCGTTACGCTCGTTAACCTTAATTGTGATGACCCCTTTACCACCTCGACCGCGCACCGGATATTCAGAGATAAAGCTCCGTTTTCCGTAACCGTTTTCAGTTACGGTCAAGACCGTGGCCTCCTCTCCTTCCGCAAAAATCTCCAATCCGACAATCCGATCGTCAGCCGAAAGACGACAGCCCCTGACCCCCTGGGCCAATCGACCGGTAGCCCGAATAGCTGAGGCGAGAAAGTGAACCGCCTGTCCCTGGCTGGTGCCCATAAAGATTGAATCCTGATCACGAGCAATTTTGGCCGCAATCATTTCATCACCTTCACGCAGGGTAATACAGCGAATTCCGTTTTTACGAATTTTTTCCAATGAAGCCAGATCAAGTTTACGAATCAGCCCATTGCGAGTCGCCATAATAACAAAACTATTTTCGGTAAACTCTCTCAGAGCCAGGGTTGTCGAAACTTTTTCCCCTTCACCAAGCTGCAAAAGATTAACTAAAGCTTTCCCGCGGGCAGCCGTGCCGCCTTCAGGAGCCTGATAAACTTTGAGGCGAAAAGCCCGGCCCTGATTGGTAAAGAAAGTCAGGTAGTCATGGGTTGAAGCCACAAACATCCGCTCAACAAAATCATCCTCTTTGGTATCCATGCCGATCCGGCCGCCGGCCCCGCGATTGTAACTTCGATAAGTATTAAGGGCGGTACGCTTGATATAGCCGTGACGGGTGATCGTCACCACCATATCCTCCTCTTCAATGAGATCCTCAATATCAAGTTCACTGCCGTCATCGATTATTTCACAACGCCGTTCATCGCCATAGAGATCACGAATATCTTCAAGTTCTTTAACAATAATATTCAGAACCAGTTTTTCACTGGCCAGAATTTCAACCAAATGGGTGATCAGAGCCGAGACTTCAGCGTGTTCCGCAAGAATTTTATCCTGTTCCATGCCGGTCAGACGCTGCAGTTTAAGGTCCAGAATTGCCTGGGCTTGACGCTCAGTAAAACTGAAACGATCTTTCAAACTGTTCCGGGCATCCATCGGTGAAGCCGCGGCCCGAATAAGTTCAATCACCTCATCAAGATTGTCAAGCGCAATTTTGAAACCTTCCAACAGATGCAGACGTTCGCGCGCCCGGGCCAGTTCAAAAGCAGTTCGCCGGCGAACCACATCTTTGCGATGATCAATAAAATAACAGAGCATCTCCTTCAAATTCAACACAAGCGGCTGACGATCAACAATTGCCAGCATTGTGATCCCGAAGGAGGTCTGAAAATTGGTCTGTTTATAGAGTTGGTTGAGAACGATTTCAGCTTGGGCATCCCGTTTGATCTCAATCACAATCCGCATCCCCTGACGATCTGACTCATCCCGGAGGTCGGAGATACCAAGCAATTTCTTATGACGGACAAACTCGGCTATTTTCTCAAGCATCCGCGCTTTATTGACCTGATAAGGGATCTCGGTTACGATAATCCGCTCCCGCCCCTTCTTATCAGTCTCAATTTCAGTCCGGGCCCGGAGCCGGATTATGCCGCGGCCGGTCATATAGGCCGAAGAGATTCCTTCACGTCCATAGATAAAACCACCGGTCGGAAAGTCAGGTCCCGGGATATGAGCCATCAGCTCAACCACCTGGATATCGGGGGTCTCGATACAGGCAATTAAAGCATTAACCACTTCAGTCAGGTTATGCGGCGGGATGTTGGTCGCCATCCCGACTGCGATTCCGGTTGAACCGTTGACGAGAAGGTTAGGAAACCGGGCCGGCAGAACCAGTGGTTCCTGTAGGGATTCATCATAGTTGGCGCCAAAATCGACCGTGTCCTTATTGATATCGGCCAGCATTTCACCCGCCAGACGATCCATCTTGATTTCCGTATAACGCATTGCCGCCGGGGAATCACCGTCAACCGAACCGAAGTTACCCTGGCCGTCGACCAGCGGATAGCGCAGGGAAAAATCCTGAGCCATCCGGACAATAGTATCGTAAACCGCACTGTCACCGTGGGGATGATATTTACCGATAACATCACCGACGACGCGAGCCGATTTCTTGTATGATTTATTCCAGGCATTGCCAAGATCGTGCATGGCGAAAAGAACCCGGCGATGTACCGGTTTCAAACCATCCCGGACATCCGGCAGAGCCCGGCCGATAATAACACTCATGGCATAGGCGAGGTATGAGCTTTTCATCTCATCCTCGATATTTACCGGCGTCGCCGCTGGCAGTAGAACCTCAGTTGGCTCCATAATCTTCTCTTCCTTATTCAAAAATTACAACTTAAAATCTAACGCAGATAAATCCTGCAAATAAGTGACCTTGGATAAGATCACTTACCTTCCCGTAACCCCAGAACATCCTGCATATCATAAAGCCCGGGTTTACGACCTTCGAGCCAGAGCGCCGCACGTACGGCCCCGGCAGCAAAGTTATCCCGAGAATGAGCCCGGTGAATAAGCTCGATCCGTTCACCCATACCGCCAAACATCACGGTATGCTCACCGACGATATCGCCGGCTCTCAAGGTCTGCATCCCGATCTCGCGCCGGGTTCGTTCACCGGTAAAACCATGCCTGGTAAAAACCGCATCTTTCTGATAATCACGACCTAAAGTTTCCGCCACAATCTCCCCGAGACGAACCGCGGTACCGCTTGGAGCATCCTTTTTCAAACGATGATGCGCCTCTAAAATTTCCACATCGAAATCATCACCCAGGATCGCCGCAACTTCAGCGGCAATCTTAAATAGAACATTAACTCCGACACTCATATTCGGGGCAAAGACAATCGGAATTTTGGCCGCTACCTGAGCCAGATGTTCGCGCTCGGAGACACTCATCCCGGTAGTGCCGATAACCATGGCCACCGAGGCATCTGCAGCCCAGTCAAGGTTGGCCAGGGTCGCCTGCGGCGCCGTAAAGTCGATCATGACATCGGCCCCACTTCCCGAAAGCTCCGCAAAACTGCCAACTAATGGCACCTCCAGCCGACTGGTCCCGGCAACTTCACCGGCATCCCGACCCAGAAAAGGGTGTTCTGAATACTCGAGAGCCCCGACCACCCGAGCTCCATCCTGGGCATTAACCAGATCAACCAACCGTTTTCCCATCCGCCCGGCGGCCCCGGCGATAACAATCGAACGCATAAAAAAATTCCCCCTCAAAAACAGATATTCTGACGACTTCAAAAAGCCGCATTAACTATAGAAAATTAACCGTAAAAAGTCAACTAATACTTGACAATTTCAGAGGTTGAGCCAGAAAAAAATATTGGTAAAAAAACTGAATCTCAACTACAACCAAACTTATGTTGAAAATCATTCAATTCCGGCACCGGCCGACCGACAGACCCGGTTGCGGCAACTATAAACTATTTATACACAGTTCCGTTCGATTGACCCGATTATTTATATTGCTCAGCGTCGCCCTGCTTGCCGGCTGTGATTTTTTACCGGAAAAACAGCTCACTCTGGAATCCGGAACCCTGACTGTTTTGACCCGCAACATCCCCACCGCCTACTATATCGGCCCGGATGGAGAAACCGGATTTGAATATGATCTGGCCCGTAAATTTGCTGATGATCTGGGGCTGAAACTGAAAATCAAGGTGGCAAACTCGATCAGTGAAATATTCGCCGCCATGGCGAACGACCAGGCTGATATCGCGGCCGGAGGCTTGATCCACACCCGGGAGCGGGAGCGCCGCTTCACCTTCGGCCCCGACTACGACACGGTCCGCCAGCAATTTGTCTATCGCAAGGGCAGTCCTCACCCCGACAATCTTAAAGCCATGCAGGATTATCTGCCGATTATTCCCACGCGCAGCAGCTATGCCGAACGCCTGCGGGAATTGAAACTTGATCATCCCGAACTGCGGTGGCAGACCACCGACGATTACAGCACCGACCAACTGCTTGAAAAAATCTGGCTGAAGAAAATTCCCTGCACCATCGCCGATTCCAACATTCTTGCCGTCAACCGCCGCTATTACCCGGAGTTAAAAGCCGCTTTTCCGATCTACAAAGAACAGTCTCTGGCCTGGATTATCAACCCTAAACTTAGGTCTCTGCACCGGAAACTTAACACCTGGTTTAAGAAAATTGAGGGGAACGGACAACTTGAGAACTTAAAAAAACGTTACTACACAGACAGCCACAACTTCGACTATGTTGATACCAAGGTGTTTATCCGCCGCATAAAAAGCCGATTGCCGGACTACCGTCATCTCTTTGAAAAATTTGCTCTGAAGTATGATATCCCATGGACACTGCTGGCAGCCAAAGCCTACCAGGAATCCCACTGGAACCCGGAAGCTACCAGTGTCACCGGGGTTCGGGGAATCATGATGCTGACCAATATCACAGCCCAGCAACTGGGCATTGACGACCGTCTTAATGCCGAAGAGAGTATTCGGGGCGGCGCCAGATATCTACGTCAGCTACTCGACCGGGTACCCAACTCCTACCCCGAAGCCGACCGCCGAAATGTAGCTATGGCGGCCTACAATGTCGGCATGGGTCACATCTATGATGCCCGCAAACTGGCCCGGTCACTGGACAAAGATCCCGATAGCTGGTCGACCCTGAAAGAGGTTCTACCTCTCCTTAAGCAGCAAAAATACTATGAAAAATTAGACTATGGCTACGCTCGCGGCCGCGAGCCGGTTATTTATGTCAACCGGATCAATAACTACCGTAACATTCTTGAAAAAAAGGTGGGACTTCTGGATACAAACCGAGCCATCGGTTCAATTTTAAGACCTAAACTGACCGACACTGTGGCTGAGAACTAACCCCAGAAAAATTTCAGCTTAATCGTGCCGGACAATAAACAGAATAATCCGAATCACATTGGACTCCGCAACCCGTTATTTATAACTGAAAAAACCGGCCAGGAACTATCTCCCCCCACCGGTTTTCATAAATACCATTATCTCCGGATCAATGCAGTCAGAGTCAACTTTAACTCGCCACTTGAAATAATTTTCTATGCTTTTTTTCGTTTAGAGGTTGCTTTTCTCCGGAACAGCGTATATACTTGAGTATATTGATATGGTATTGTTTACGCTAACCGTTTATCCTACTTAAAAGGAGAATTACAATGAAAAAGAATCTGCTCATCGGTTTTATCATGCTGTTTGCGACCCTGTTTGCCTCCTCTGCGGTTATGGCTGAGATGCCGGGCAGTGATGCCGATGCCCTCTGGCGTTACATCACCAAGACCTCGCCTTATCAGAAGTGGTCTTTCTGGCCCGATCATCTGGGCATGCAGGAGGGCCGGGCACCGCACGGCCCCAAACACAAAGTTTACGTTAACGCTAAAGCCCTGGCAACAGAGACTCCGCCGCTTGAATATGGATCAATTCAGGTAAAAGAGAATTTCAACATGGCCGGAGAGCTTAAAGCGATAACTGTCATGTACAAGATCAAAGGTTACAACCCCGCTGACGGAGACTGGTTCTGGGTCAAATATTCACCGGACGGGAAAGCCGCTAAAGCCGGCAAGCCGGCGGGATGCATCGGCTGTCACGGTACCCGGGCGAAAAATGATTTTGTCATCGTCCATGATTTCAAATAACTCGAGATGGCTGTAATTTCATCAATTACGGCCATCATAAAAATTGAACCAGGTGAAGACATGATTATCGCCCTGCTTTTTCATCCTCTATTGCAGATGTTCGCAACGCTGTTGGCAGGCTATGTTTTATGGTTGGGGATACAACGTTTTCGCACGCGGCACTGGCGGCATAAGGTTGCCTTCAAATGGCAGGTTCATGTTAAACTGGGAATAGTTGCCTTAGGATTGTGGCTAGCCGGACTGATTGGCGGCCTGGCTCTGGCCCGATTCTGGTGGCACGGATTTCTGGTTACCGGTACTCACGGCAAAATGGCTTTAATCATGCTGCCCCTGCTGCTTTTCGGCATCATCTCCGGCCTCTACATGAACCGCCGCCGCAAAAAAAGAAGATTATTGCCTCTTCTGCATGGCGGCAACAATCTTCTGCTGCTGATTCTGGCCCTGTATCAGGCCTACACCGGTTGCTGGGTTTTCAGTGTCTACGTCTTAGGTAATTAACAGAAGCTCCTACTTCTCAAGCCTTCAGGCAATCGGCTGCGGCCTGTAAAGTGGCATCGGTTTTACAAAAACAGAAGCGTACCTGACCGCTGTCAGGCGTACCCGGAGGCAGGAAACTGGAGCCGGGCACGCTGGCCAGACCCTTCTCCTTGAGTAGAAAGTGAGCAAAATCAAGCTCGCTAAGATCGCTCAAAGACCGAAAATCAGCCATAATATAATAAGCTCCCAGCGGTGCTTGGCAATGAAAGCCGGCAGCCCTCAGAACCTCAAGCAGAAAATCCCGTTTCTCCTGATAGAAATTTGCCAGATCGCGATAATAATCGGTGTCGCAGGCCATCATGACTGCGGCCGCCTCCTGTAGCGGCGCCGGAGCTCCGACCGTAAGAAAATCGTGAATTTTGCGAATCCCGGCCGTAATCTCAGGGGCCGCCAGACAGTAGCCGATACGCCAACCGGTGACACTGTAGGTTTTAGAAATTCCGTTAATCGTAATCGTGCGTTCGGCCATCCCCGGCAGGGCCGTAAGTGGCAGGTGCCGAGCCCCGTCATAGAGAATATGTTCATAGATCTCATCGGTAATTGCCAGAACATCATGCCGGCAACAAAGCTCGGCGATCACTTCCAGTTCAACCTGAGAAAAAACTTTGCCGGTCGGGTTATGCGGGGTGTTGATGATAATCGCCCGGGTTTTCGCCGTAAAAGCTGATTCAAGCTCTGCCCGATCAAAGTTCCAGTCCGGAGCCTTAAGCTGCACATAACGGGGAACGGCACCACAGATAATTGTATCGGGACCGTAATTTTCATAAAACGGGGCAAAGATTATAACCTCATCCCCGGGATTAACTGTAGCCAACATTGCCGAGATCATTGCCTCGGTGGCCCCGCAGGTAACCGTAAGCTCGGTTTCACCGTCAATTTCCAAACCGTAAAAGGCCCGCATTTTAGTGACAATCGCAGCCCGCAGTGCCGGTGAGCCCCAGGTCACCGCATACTGATTCACATCAGCCATAACCGCTTTACAGGCAGCCTCTTTAATCTGTTGCGGAGCGGGGAAATCGGGAAATCCCTGGCTTAGATTGACCCCGCCATATTCATTACAAAGACGCGTCATCCCCCGAAT
>JAOZQE010000180.1 GCA_029932385.1 bacterium
AAACTTTAAGGAATCTATACCCTATGGAATTTAGCTGGAAAGATTTAGTCGAAACTCTGAAAATTGACTCACAGGTTGCCCTCTGCACGATAATCAAAAAAAGCGGTTCGGTACCGCGAGAGGTCGGAGCGCGGATGCTGGTCCGCGAAGATGGCTCGATCTCCGGCACAGTCGGCGGCGGCATTGGCGAACATGAAGTAATACAGGCTGCAATCGCCAGCATAAAGGCAGGTAAGAGTTGCCTGCTCGACTTCTCGCTCGCAGGAGAGAAAGGACTTGATTCCGCAGCAATCTGCGGCGGCCGGTTTACCATTTTTATCGGTTGCTGGTCGCAAACTGAAGACCTGGAACTGGCCACAGCCATTGCCGCAACTCTGACCGGCGGCAAAACCCATTCCCTGTACGAAAGCCTCCCACAAACCGAAAACTCTGCAGTCGAACGAACTCTTTTTGACCCGGCCGGAAACCGGATTATCAGCAGCCCGACGGCAACCTCTCTTTCAGTTCCAGCAGTTAAAAAAAATACCGGAGAAGATAAATCCAGCGCTGTGCAATTATTGCCGGGTAACACCTCCGATTTTCTGCTTTCGGAGATCACTCTGCCGCCCCGCATGGTTATCTTCGGCGGCGGACACCTGGCTCTGCCGCTGGTCGAGATGGCAAGCTGGTGCCGTTTTGCAGTGACGGTGATTGATGACCGTCCGGAATTTTCAAATCAAGAACGTTTCCCGCTTGCCGATAAAGTCATAACCGCCCCGATGGAAGAGGTTTCCGATCTCTACATCCCCGGGGCCAATACCTGGCTGGTGTTGATAACCCGGGAACATAAGCATGACTATATCCTCTTAAAACAACTGCTCGGCACTGAATATGCATATCTCGGCATGATCGGGAGTCGCAGACGTACGACCAAAGTTAAACAGAGACTCATTGATGAGGGCTTCGCCCAAACTGAAGTCGAGAAGCTCTACTCGCCGATCGGCATTGAGATCAAGGCGCAAACCCCGGCGGAGATCGCGATCAGCATTATGGCGGAAATCATTAAAGTTAAAAATATGGTCGTGTAAAAAACTAAACTTTTCACGAACAATTAATAAACTCATAAAAAGTCACGGGATGGCTAAGTTAAAATAATGAATAAGGAAACCAAACCATGAAAAAAGAATTAATCACTCTCAACATCAATGGTGACGACCACGAGATTGCGGTTCTGCCCTGGCATACCTTAAATGAGGTCTTGCGGGATCAACTGAACCTGACCGGAACCAAACTGGGCTGCGGTACCGGTGACTGCGGCGCCTGCACCGTCTTGATAGACGGCAAGAGTGTCTCCTCCTGCCTGACTTTGGCGATTGAGGCCGAAGGCGTAAAAATCACCACAATTGAAGGTCTGGCTCCGGATGCAATTGCGGCGAGTGAGCTTGAAAGTTGTGAACTTGACCCGCTTCAGGAATCTTTTATCAACAAAGGCGCAATCCAGTGCGGCTTCTGCACGCCGGGCATGATTATGTCGAGTAAATTTCTTTTGAGTCATACCCCGAATCCCGATGAAGCCGAGATTCGGGCCGGGCTCTCCGGCAACCTCTGCCGCTGTACCGGCTACAATAAGATTGTTGATGCTATCGCTGATGCCGCCGAGAAAATTAACGGTACTCAGTAACCCCGGATTTAGCCTCAGGCCGACAGCCTCAAGCTTGCGGCCTCAAGCCATAAATAAAAAAGGAGATTTAAGTTGACCTTACCCCAGTTTACCTACCTGGCACCGACCAGTTTAGAAGAAGCCTGTGATTTGCTCAGAGAGCATCAGGGCAAGATCAAAATTAAAGCCGGCGGTACCGATATGATTGTCCGCCTTTCACATCGCGCGGTTAAACCCGATTATTTGATGGGTATCAAAAAGATTACCGGGCTTGATAAAATCAGCTACGATGCTAAATCCGGGCTCACGATCGGCGCTCTCGCCCTTTTGCGGGATGTTGAAATAGATCCCGACGTACTCGAACACGCCCCGATGCTGGCCCGGGCTGCACGCGCGACTGCAACCGTCCAGATTCGTAACATGGGCACGGTTATGGGCAATGTCTGCAACGCCTCACCGTCGGCCGACAACATTCCGACGCTAGTCGCAATGAACGCTGTGATCATCGCTTCTAACGGCAAGAAAGAGCGCGAAATTCCGATTGATGAATTTTTTCTCGGCCCCGGACGCAGTGCCCTGGAAGCCGATGAGATTGCCACCGCCATCCGGGTACCGGCAACCTCTGCCGCCACCGGCACCAGCTACCAGAAAATCTCAGCTCGCTCCAAGGTTGATATCGCCGCAGTCAATATCGGCGCCCTGGTTACCCTTGACAGTGCGAAAAAGTGCAGTGCCGTGCGCATCTCCATGGGGGCGGTCGGCCCGACCCCGTTGCGGGGCGCAAAGGCTGAAACCTATCTGCTCGGAAAAGAGATCAACGATAAAACTTTAGCCGAAGCCGGCCGTCTGGCGGCGGAGGATGCTTCACCGATATCCGATGTCAGAGCGACCCGTGAATACCGGAAACTGATGGTCGAAGTTCTAACCACCAGGGCCCTGGATGAAGCTGCAGGATTGGCGGCAGCATAAATTTTACAGCGTTTTATATTTGTGATCACAATTTAACTTTTCATATACAGCAAGAAGAATTGAGGATTATTCCTATGAGTTCAGATCAAAATTTCTCGGTTGTCGGTAAAAGCCTTCCCCGCTCGGATGCCCGCATCAAAGCGGTTGGAGCCGCGCAGTATGCTGATGATATCTTTCTCCCGGGCATGCTTCACGGCAAACTCCTGCGCTCACCCGTAGCCCACGCCCGGATCAAAAGTATTGACACCAGTGCGGCGGAAGCCCTGCCCGGAGTCAAATGCGTTATCACCGGTCAGGATATTCCGAAAATTAAATACGGTAACTGGCGCCTGGTACCGGAAAGTCAGGATGAGTTTGCTTTAGCAATTGACACAGTACGTTTTATCGGCGATGAAGTCGCGGCCGTCGCAGCCCTTGACAAGGGGACTGCGGAAGATGCAATCAGGCTGATCAAGGTTGAGTATGAAGAACTTCCCGGAGCCTACTCCGTTGAAGAATCTTTAGCCGACAACGCCCCGGTTATCCATGATGA
>JAOZQE010000181.1 GCA_029932385.1 bacterium
TAGAATTATATTTTATCTGAATAAAAAAAACATTATCAGCAAGTACAGTAAACGTCAAGCAGTAATTGAAACTAAATTCAGGAAAAGTACACCTGCGCGGAACGCGTAGCTACCCGGCCTCGCGGAGTCCGGGCGAGAAATCCCGACTGTAGCAAAAAAGACTCACAAACATCTTCTAGTGTATCCGCTTCTTCGTTCAGCACTGCGGCCAGAGTTTCAATCCCGACCGGCCCGCCATTAAACTTATTGATAATCGCTTCCATAAATAGGCGATCCAGATTATCAAAACCTTGAGAATCTATCTGAAGGTTATCCAAGGCGGCTGCGGCAATTTCCTGGGAAACCAGATTGTGACCATCCACTTGAGCAAAATCCCGCACCCGCTTTAACAGCCGGTTCGCAATTCTTGGAGTTCCTCGAGACCGGCGAGCAACTTCCGCAGCGCCGTTTTTATCTACCTCAATATTCAAGATCCCGGCAGAACGAAGAATAATCTCGGTAAGCTCTTCAACCTGATAAAATTCAAGTCGCATAACAATGCCAAAACGATCACGCAAAGGAGAAGAAAGCAGACCGATTCTGGTCGTTGCCCCGACCAGGGTAAAAGGCGGCAATTCAAGTGATATGGAACGTGCAGCCGGGCCCTGACCAATTATAATATCTAGCCTGAAATCCTCCAGGGCGGGATAAAGAATCTCTTCCACCGTCCGGTTGAGCCGGTGGATTTCATCAATAAAAAGAATATCATGGGGTTGAAGATTGGTAAGGATTGCCGCCAGATCGCCCGGACGGGTAATTGCCGGCCCGGAAGTAGCACGAATCTGGGCCCCCATTTCTGCGGCGACGATGCGGGATAAAGTGGTTTTCCCAAGTCCGGGAGGACCATAGAGAAGAAGGTGATCTAAAGCTTCAGCCCGGCCACAGGCCGCCGTGATAAAAACCTTGAGATTGTTTACGGCCTTCTTCTGACCGACATAATTAACCAGCTGATGCGGCCGTAAACCTTCCTCAATCGGCCCATCAGCCGGATTCAGCCCGGGTTCGAGCAGACGTTCCTCAACCACGATGAAACTCCTGCAGGGCAAGTTTCAATAGAACTTCAAGTTTTTGCTCGGGATGGTCTCTCAGGATACCCGCGACACAGATTTCTACCTCACTGCTACGATAGCCCAAGGCTTCCAGGGCTGCAATCAAATCCCGCCCAACATCACGGCCAGAACTTTTACCGTTGCGTAAATCAGTTTTTAAATCAGCCAGTTCGATTACCCCAAGCTCTTTTTTCAGAGCCTCACCCAGTTCAAGAACCAGGCGCTGTGAAAGTTTTTTCCCAACTCCAGGCAGTTTCACCAACTCAGTTGCCTCCTGGTTGACAAGCCAACTTTCGAGCTGGTCAATCGAAGCCCCGGAAATGATGGCAAAAGCGAGTTTCGGCCCGACACCATTCACCTTGAGCAAACGTAAGAACATCATCTGTTCCCGTCGCTCAAAAAAACCGTAAAGAAAAATCTGATCATCTCGGAAACGGGTAGTGACCCACAAGATAATCTCATCATTTAAAGAAGGAAGTTGATTTCTGGTGGCAGCTGAAATGTGCAGGGTGTGACCAACTCCGGCCGCCTCGACAATAACCTCATCCTCACTTTTATAGATCAGAGAACCTCTGATTCGGCCAATCATTAGTTTTTATACTCCACCCGAATATGATGATGGTGACAAATCGCAATGGCCAGAGCGTCAGCTGCGTGCTCACCCGAAACCTGCTTGATTTGCAGTAATAATTTTACCATATGTTGAACCTGATCCTTTGTCGCCCGGCCATAACCGGCTACGGTCTGCTTAACCGTAGTCGGCGGATACTCAAAGATTTTAAGCCCATGGCGGGCCGCAGCTACCATCACTGCTCCCCGAGCCTGACCTAAGACCAGCATACTTTTGACATTACTGCCGTAAAAGATCCCTTCTACTGCCAGTTGCCCGGGTTTATATTTCTCTATAAGAGCTGCTGTGCAATCGTAAAGCTGAGCTAGTTTCCCACCGATATCGGCCCGAACCGGCAACTTCAACTGTTCATCATGACAATAGATAAGTTTTCCAGAAACATTATCAACCAGGCCGAAACCGGTGACCGAGCTTCCGGGATCAACGCCTAAAATAAGCACCTTGGGAGATCCTAACCCTGCAATTTTTCGAGCAGAGCTTCATCAATATCGAAATTTGAGTAGACCTTCTGGACATCATCACAATCTTCAAGGTTGTCCATTAAACGCAGCATTTGTTCAGCATACTTACCTTCAAGGTTCACTGTATTTGAAGGAATCTTATCGACTGCGGCCGAAGCCATTTCAACTCCGGCACGCTCCAGCTCCTGCCGCACATCTTCAAAAGACTCGGAGGCAGTGTAAATCTCAATAATTTCCTCACCCTCTTCATCAATCACATCTTCGGCACCGGCCTCAAGCGCAAGTTCAAACAGAGCCTCGGCATCAACTTTGTCACGCTCGCAGATGATCACCCCTTTGGTTTCAAAGATCCAGGCAACGCAGCCATTTTCCCCCAGGTTACCGTTACCTTTACTGAAAATATGGCGGATATCAGCTGCCGTCCGATTCTTGTTATCAGTCATGATATCAAGCATAATCGCGGCCCCTCCGGGACCGTAACCTTCATATGAATATTCCTCGTAATTAACTCCGTCGAGATCTCCGGTGCCTTTTTTTATACCCCGCTCGATGTTATCCTTGGGCATGTTCGCCGCTTTTGCCGTCGCCACAGCTGTCCGCAGACGCGGATTCATTTCCGGATCACCACCCCCGGCCCGGGCGGCAACAATAATTTCTTTGATGATTTTGGTAAAGACCTTACCTCTTTTGGCATCGGCAGCCCCTTTTTTATGCTTGATGCTGCTCCACTTATTATGACCTGACATGATTTGACTCCAGATATTATAGTTATAATTTTGACTTTAGAGATTGCCGTAATTTACAGTTTTTGTCAAGACGTAAAAAGGCCAGCACTTGAATAAGTGCTGGCCTTTTGTTTTAATAAAGTAAATGTAATCGTTTACATCTTCAGCAACAGAGGAGCAATAACCAATGAAACGATAGACATCAATTTGATCAGGATGTTCATGGCCGGACC
>JAOZQE010000182.1 GCA_029932385.1 bacterium
TTAGGACGTTGTAAAAAGCGCAGGATCCCGCGGAATCGAGTTGATTATATCAATCGGATTATGGTGAGAAAATTCTTTATTATTACGTTACTTTGGGCTTCAATTTGCAGGAAAAAGTTTTTTCTTTATTTTTGGAGAACATATAATTGAGAGAAAATTATATCTAATTATTTGTAGACTAATTTGGCAGAAAGTGAGGTGATTTATAAATGCGAAAACACAAATTTAATCGGCCATTAACAGTGGCTCTAAGTGAGATCATATATACTGATGTCAAGAGATTATCAGATAAATGTGATATTTCTATGGGCCAGTGGGTGAGGGATTCTTTGGCAATTATTATCAAAGAAAGAAGTAAAGATTTAAATGAAATGATTAATGATTGATAATAAATAATTGCAGTTGAGAAAAGTTGAGAAAATGGAAAAGGGAACGATAGACAAATAATTAACAGTTGTATGGTGACAGACCTTGAGGGGAAGTTTGAATCTTTGATTTGGCTTCCTCTTTAAGGCTTTGGGTGAAAACATTAGATTAGATTATGTTATGTTTTAAGTGAATAAAAAGATCTTGACATGGTCTAAAAAAAGTGAGGTATTCTAAAATGTTTATGATTTATTTATTTTTTTATTTGTATGTATTGAAGTTTTATATTTTACTAAAACAATGTATCAAAACGATCAAAAATTTAACAAAAAAATATTCAAAAAAGGAGATGTATTATGTCTAGCTGGTTACCAACTGAGATTATAATCCACAATAAAGTCAAGGAAGATTCAGTAACTATTTCTATCTTAAAACAGTGCCCCGGCGTGCCAGTAACTTACACAGATTCCGGTGCTGCAAATGTTATTAAACAGAAGTCCCAATTGCTTAAAAATGGTTCTGGAATGCTTGAGCAAATCACAGCTGGTAAGCAAACATTGTATATTGCGCCACCAGCAAATGATGTTGTCGATGTCTTTGAAATGCCTGATAACAGGTTGATGTGTCCTCATTTTGACAGGCTTAAATTAGCTTCAAATGGATGTTTTTACAAGTGCGATTGGTGCTATTTAAAGCTTACATATAGGGCCTCGCGACCATTTATAACAGTGCGAGCAGGTTATGATAAAATCAAAAATCAGCTGAAAAAAAGGTTGGCAAAGACCACCGATAATGTCATTTTTAATAGTGGTGAACTGGCTGATTCATTGGCTATGGAACATCTTACTAGGGCTGGGCGGGAGTTCATCCCTTGGATTGGTGGAACTCAAAATGGCCATCTATTTATGTTGACAAAAAGTGACAATGTTGATGATATTCTGGGCCTGGATCATAACGGTCATACGGTAATAGCTTTCAGCATGAATGCACCTGAGATTTCAAGAAAATTTGAGATTGGGGCACCATCATTTGAGAGACGGCTGGAAGCTGCCAGGAAGGTTCAGGCAGCAGGTTATCCATTACGTATCAGGCTTGATCCGATAGTTCCCGTTGATGGTTGGCAGGAGCTATATTCTGATACTATAAAACGAATATTTGAGGTTGTTTCCCCAGAAAGGATTACCCTCGGAACGTTAAGATTCGAAGACCAATTTTATAGGTTACGCGACACTTTTATTTCTTCCGGGCCGGATCTTCTTAATATGATGAATGACATGAAACCAATGTTTGAAACAAGGATTTTTAAGGGCAAGAAAAAGTCAGGAAAATACAGTTTCAGCGATGAAAAAAGGGTTGAGATCTTTGACTTTTCCATCAATGAGATAAGAAAATTTTCTGACTGTCGGATTGCTCTTTGTAAAGAGTCTGCAGACGTCTGGAACAGGGTAGGCCTGGAGCTATCACGGTGCAGTTGTGTCTGCCAGTTGGACTACGCGGACATGGCGAATATTTAGCCAGCTAGATTATGAGATCTGTCTCGGCTTTGCTTGGTGCGGGCGGGCCGGGACGGATCTTTTCATTTTACTTAATCTGTGATCTGACTTTTGAGTAAAAAGGATGTCACTATTAAAATATATTACGAGCAGAAAACTCATGAATTACTTATCAGATTCTTCCCTAAATACGGCACCAATAATATTGAGAAACTGCAAGTTTATGGGCCCAATATAATCTCTCAAATGTTAATAATTATGTTACTAATTCTCGGAGCGATCCTCTTGATAAAATTTACAACTGCATCTTCTTTTATCATAATGTTTGAGATAGGATTCAGGATTAATATGATTCAATGGTGCTGATTAATGATGGATTTTCATGTCGAACAAGCACTCGCTGAGCATCCCCAGGCGGCACGTAATTTTATCGATTAGTGAGGATTTACTTGGTCTATCTCCAAGCAAAATATGGCTGTTCAAAGTGAGCAACCCGTAATTCAGAGCAACCATTTATCGCCACCTCGCGAAACTGATAAAGAACGGCTGCGGTCGGGGCGGCAATATAACTGTAACCTACCGGCATTAGGATAACCGGATTTTTACTTTCGGGGATGGTTTCGAGGATGGGCGCATCTTTCCGCATTAATTCTCTGAGTGGTAATCGGTGGATTGACGCGACCTCGTCCGGATTGGGAATCAAGTTTAGATTAGAACCGCCCCAGACGACAATAGGTGTAATTGTAAATCCTGATCTAGTGCTGTAATCATCCAGCCGTCCTAAGATTTGATCGCGTTCAATCGATAGACCAATCTCTTCTCGAAGTTCTCTTACCGCTGCCTCTTCAGAATTCTCCCCATCATCTATACGACCTCCAGGTAGAGCCCACTGTCCCGCATGTTTGCTTAAGCCAATTGCTCTTTTTGTGATGACGATGGCAGCTTCTCCGTTTTGTGATTGGTTCAGGCCATAGATATTCGGATCCCCTTGACTCTCGACAATTGTGATTGCAACTGCCGCCCCTATAGTCTTTGTGAAAATAGGTGCTTGTCGGTTAAAGCGCAGTAAATTATTCCTGATGCGCTGGCGTAGATTGATGTCGTAGCGTAGATCAGTCATATTTTGTTTATGGTTGGTGGGGTCTGGTTAAAAAATAAAGTTGTTCAGTAATAAATGGGTTTTAATGATGTGCTGTGCTGATGCTCAGATAGTAATCCCTTGTTGCCCGCCGGTAAA
>JAOZQE010000062.1:0-7937 GCA_029932385.1 bacterium
AAAAAATCAAGTTAAAGCTGTCAAGGATAAAGATTTGACCCCAAAGTTACTCCAAGGATAAAGATTTGACCCCAAAGTTACTCCCAAAGTTACTCCAAAGTTAACAAAGTTAAACCTTAAAACCTCATGGTACTTAAGAATCCCGGCCTGGTGCCTGGCAATCGCGGGCCTAACTGTCGGCTGGCGCCAACGCCGGAGAGAAAAGGGTTTGAATTGATGTCGGGCGAACAGGACTGTGAACCCGTAAAGCTTGAGATAGAGGGCAAACAACACCGACCAACTCTATTCGACAATTTAATTCCACTTTGACCCAAATTACTCCCCAATTACTACCCCCAATTACTACTCCAGTAGCTCTTTCATGAAGCATCCTCCTTTATATTGCGCTAACCTGGAGCTGCAATTTGCATGATCATTTTTCGATAAATTGGGCGCAGGCAATACACATTGGTGTGGTTGGATCAAAATCGAGGCGGCGTTCATCAATATCTTCCCCGCAACGGGGGCAGATGCCGAAATCCCCACTTTCAATCCGTTGCAGAGCCGTTTTTACGCGTTGCAATTTAAGCTCTTGCCGGCGGCGACCCTCCAGGGCAATCGCCTGAGCCTGAAGTGCTCCCATGCGCGATAGACGCCCGACACTTGATTGATCAAGAGTAACAGTTTTAGTGCCTTCCTGTCCCGCTTTATGGCTGGAGATAAGTTCATTCTGAAGATCGAGAAGCTGTTGTTTGTAGGATTTCATGTTGACTCTTGTGCAATAAAAAAGGGGACGGATCTATTTAAAACAGTTAGAGTTAATTAGCAGCGGGTAGCTTCTATTTTTTAATGATTGTGCTTTTCTATGTACTCAAGCTTCTTCTATGTTCACGAGGGGTAACGTACGTACGGTATCCTTCCCATTCTTCAGTTTTTAAACTCATGTATTGATCGTACAGGGAATTGCCGAGAAAAGATTTCAGAAAAGTACTTTTCTCAGCTTCAACAAGGGCTTCAAACATGCTTTTAGGTAAGAATTTTGTATCCCAGAGACGAGTGCTTTTTTTCCTTTGATAAGTGCTGCCAATGTCCGGTTTTCCGCAATCAATTTGTTTACGAATTCCTTCCAGTCCCATCCCTATCAAAGTTGCCATTTGTAGATATATATTACCGGACGGATCCGGGGAGCGAAGTTCAATTCTTTTCTCGTTCGGCTCTATAGAATAGGGAACTCTGACCATTGAACTACGATTTTTGTACCCCCAACCTCTGACCACAGGAGCTTCTTTACCCGAGACATAGGCCTTATAGGAATTAAAAGTTGCCGCCATAATAATCGAACTTTCCCTAGCGTGTTTAAGAATTCCGCCAATAAAATACTTTGCTGTTTGACTGAGATTGTTTTCGGCCGAATCGTTGTAAAACACCGGCTTACCTTTTTTATCCTGTGCGGATAGATGGATATGGAGAGCACTTCTGTTCTGGCCGTTGAATGGTTTTGGCATAAAAGTCGCGTAAAGATCATTTTCGTAGGCGACTCGATGAGCTACGTATGTGAACAGAACAGTTCTATCGGCGGCGCTCAATGGGTCAAGGGGCCCAAGATTAATCTCATGTTGTGATGGGGTCACTTCATGATGCATTTTTTCAAAATGAATGCCGCTTTTATCCAAAGTTTGAACAATTCTTCTGCGAACAAACTCCCCTCTATCTTGCGGACCGGCATAAAAATACCCGGCTTTGTCACTGTGAACATCAGTACTGAACTCATCATTGGTCAATAAAAAGAATTCATGCTCAGGACCGGCAAGAAAACGTAAGCCAAATTCCGATTCTGCTTGATCTAAGACCTTTTCCAATAGTGATCTGGGGTCATAAGCTGATCTTTCCCCATGCTCCTCACTGATTCTTCCGATCAAGAAACCAAGATTTTCATTTGTGAACTCAATTTTACGAAAACTTTTTGAAATAGGAATGATCAACTTATCACTATCATCAACCGTTCCGTGACCCGGAACAGAGCTACCGTCAAAACCAACCCCTCGATCAAAAAAAGAGGTGACATTCTTAGGGTTCACCTGAAGTGATATATTTCTTCCATTCAAATCTGTGGTGAAAACCTGAACTATGTCTACTTCGGCAAAGGCTTGCTCCAATTTCTCATAAATTATTTTTTCCACCACAATCCTCCTTTTTGATTAATTAAGTCATGCGTAACTCGTTAAAACACAATGCCGCACAAAAGTAAATACCCGTTTTAGAGTTGGGGTGAATAGAAGCCTTTTTACTTCTTATTTCTGCGCAACCTACGTTCCTGAAGGGCCGTCAGCAGATCCCACTCAATCGGAACAATGAACAGGGTGAGGAAGGTTGCGGTACAGAGGCCGGTGACGAAGGTTGAGGCCATTGTCCCCCAGACCAGAGAGTAGTAGGGAAAGCCGATGGCCATCGGCAACAGGCCTAAGGTGGTCGTCAAAGTGGTTAAAAGAATGGGCCGCAAACGGGTTCTGATACCCTCTAAAATCGCCTCCCGGCGGTTACCCGATTTACGATAGGCGCGGTTGATAAAATCAATCAGAACCAGAGAATCATTCACCACGACCCCGGTAACTCCAACAATCGCGATCATACTGTTGACGGTAAAAAGCCCCTGCGTCAGAAATTTTCCGAAGACCACACCGACCAGGGCAAAAGCCACCGCAGAAAGAATAATCAACGGCTGCAGGTAAGACTGGAATTGTAATGCCAGAATCATATATATCGCCAGGAGAGCGATGACAAAGGCATAGCTTAATGAAGTGTAGGAGCGTTTGGTACTTTCAAACTCACCCGCGAAGCTGACTTCGGCACCGGGATAAGCTGCGGCGACAGTCCGGTAATAATCTTTCACTATCTGGACAACTGCCGGGGTTGAAAGACGGCTCTCGGACTTAAGATTGGCGGTCAGAGTTACCGAGCGGTTCAGGTTATAACGGTTCAGATAACCGGGCTCGAGATACGATGATACCGTAACCAGCTCACCGAGTTTAAGACCACCGGCGGGGCCGCTTAAAACCGGCAGTTTCAAGGCATCGGAAGGCCCTTTCAGATAAGCCGGATCAACCCTTAATTTCAGATCAAGATCTTCATCCCGGGCCCGGAATTTACCGATGTAGCGGCCATCCAGCACTGACCCCGCCAGATAAGCAACCTGCGCTTCAGATAGGTTATATTCCGCCGCTTTCAGCTTATCAACCTTGAGCCGATAGATGCGTCCCGGCTCACCCTGATTACTGGAAAACTCATTTAACTCCGGCTCCAGGCGGGAATCACGCCGCAGAAAATCATCCAATACCATCGCCAGACGCTGCACCGATTTCTCATCAGCACCGACAACCCGGACATTGATATCCTTACCCGCCGGCGGTCCGTCCTTTTCCGCTCGCACCAGCACATCCCAGCCGTCACCGGCTAAAGGAGCCACCAGTTTACGCACATATTTGAGAAAAAGCATTGGATCATTATCGGGATTATCGGGAAATTTCTGGAGACGCCGGGCCGGCAGAGTTACGGCCAGATGACCGACATTATTGCCCCAAACCGGCTGATAGTCTTCATTAATGTAGAAACCGGTCTGAGCCATCACCGAACTTACCTGACCCGGCCCGCCATCAAGGATTACCTTACTCCCTGCCTGCAGATGTTTTTTGGTCTCGAGCAAAGATGTGCCCTGCGGCCCCTTGAATTCGACATAATACAAGGTGTAGTCATCGGGAAAAAATTTAACCTTGATCAGGGGGACAATCCCGGTCATCGAGAGATAAAGTACCACCATCGAAGTACAGAAAAGAGCCGCCACAACCATCAAGCTGGAAAAACGAAACTTTAAGGTCAAGGCCACAACCCGCTCATTGAGACGCCGCACCCGGGTCATCAGCGGCCGTTCACGCTTACCCGAAACATAGCCTGATACCATCAGTTTACGAGCCCCGGGCCAGTCTAAAAAATGACCCGGCAGAATCACCAAACACTCAAACAGAGAGGCCGCTATTGCAAAGCTTACCGCTTTTGGAATATAGGCAAAAAATTCACCGGTGGAACCCGACATAATCAGCATCGGCAGAAAAGCTGCGACCGTGGTTGAAGTTGCCGCGATTACCGGCAAGGCAACTTCACTCGCCCCGTTAAGCACCGCCAACTGAAGTTCCTCTCCCTCCTGCAAGCGGCGGTAGATATTCTCAATCACAACGATAGCATCATCAACAATAATGCCGCTGACCAGAACGAAGGCGAAAAGGGTTATTTCATTTAAGGAGTTGTCGGTAACGTACATGATAATCATTGTACAGAGGAATGAAAAAGGGATACCAACGGTAGTCAGAAGTGCGTTACGCCAGCCCATAAAGAGCCAGATGATAAAGGTTACAAGAATAATCCCGCAGGTCAGATTAAGCCCTAAGGTCGTAATCGAATCATCGAGATGGATGCGTTGATCCTGAGTCAGGATGATCTTGACGCCTTCACGGGCCAGGCGGCCGCGAAAACCCGCCACAATCTCTTCAATCTCAGCCACGATTTTCAAAGCGCTGCCGCCGTCACTCTTGACGACTTTCAGACCGACACTGTCCTGCCCATTTACTGCGGAAAGGTAAAGCGGGTCACGATAAGTGATTTCAGCCCCGCTCATCACATCGCCGATACTAACCGGAGCCCCGTCTCCATCCAGACGGATGATGGTCTTCTCAATATCGGCCCGGGAACGGAAAAGTTCATCAACGACAACAACAAATTCGCCGTTCTCATTCTCATAATCCCCCGCCGGAATTGAGAGATTAGTCCCTTTAATCGCGGTCGCTACATCCTCAAATGTCAGACCCAGGATTTCTAGCCGCACCGGGTCGATGAAGATATGAAACTCACGCACCAATTCACCGGTCAGCCGGACATTCTCAACCCCTTTGATTCGTTTAATCAGGAGTTTAAGTTCTTCCGCCATCAGGGTCAACGTCCGGTTACTGCGGTCACCCACCAGGTTGACCGTCACCACCGGCAGCCAGTAATTGACATCAACCTCCTGAAATTCCGGCGGTTCAATACCGCGCGGTAGATTCGGCATTATGCCCAGCACCTTGAGCCGCAGTTCCTTGTACAACTCAGCGAAATCGACGCCATCTACAAATTTGACCATAATGCTCGAGCGCCCCCGGTAGGAGGTTGATTTAATAAACTCAACCTCTTCCAGATCGTCCAGCGACTTCTCGATCTCACGCGTTACCAGTGCCTCAATATCGGTCGGAGCGGCTCCGGGCAGAAAGGTCGTAACCATCACCTTTCCCATGTTGACATTGGGGTAGCGCTCAACCGGCAATTCGCGCAAGGCGACCACGCCAACCACCATCAGCAGGAGGAAAAGAAGATTGATTAAAACCTTCTGGGAGAGAAAAAATTCAATAAATCGACGCATAAAAATCAAAGCTGTATGGCATTAAGAATAATTTCAGGGTCTCTTCAGAAACAGCGAAAACTTTCACCAGGTTTAATCTTGTCACTGGCAACCTTGACACCACCGTCAGGAGTGCGGCCGAGTTTTACAACCTTAACCTCTTCGCCATCGGCCCGAATTAACCAGAAAGTACTGTAGCGCTCGACTAAAGCTGCAGCCGGCACAGTCACCACGGCTCCGGGTTCGGGCAGTTCAACTGCGAGTTCAAGCGCAATCCCGCCCCGCATTTCTTTAACCCCCTCGCGCAATTCAAGTGCAACCGCAATTTTACGACTGACCAAATCAAAGGCGGGCGAGACATGAAGCAGACGCACCGGAATTGCTGCAGTTTTAGAAGTGACCGCGGATGAAGTCATGAGTTTAAGATGGAGTTTGCCGGTTTCACTCTCTTTTTTTACCCATTCATACTGGGCCATCGTCAAAGAAAACGGCACCAGAAGGGTGCTGTAATCAGCCACCTCCGCCACCTTCCGACCGGTGGTCAACCACTCTCCGGGCTCCACCATCCGCTTCAGGACATACCAGTTTTCAGGTGCACTTATCCGGCAGCGGCGCTGCCGCTCCAGTAGCACTTCAGCCTTCATTTTCAACTCTGCCAGAGAGAGTTTGACTTGGTCAAGTTTCTGTTCCAGATCGAGAACTTTTTTCTCGGAAACCGCTTTCTGACCGCTCAAACTCCGATAACGCTCCACCTCATGCTGCCAGTAGGCCGTCTGATTTTCCAGACGGGCGCAGGCGATCTGGTTGGTTTTCAGCGCCAGATCGATAAAGGTGGTGTCAATCCGGGCAAAAAGCCCGTCGCCACCAATCACATCACCCATCTCACCGAAAACCTCAAGACATCGGCCCGGCTCTTCACAAACCAGATCCCGCTGCCAGCGTGCCCGGGTATAACCGCGCAACACTGTCATTTTAAGTGCCGACCGGGCCGTACAGAGAGTAAATGACGGCGCTTTTTCCGCCGTGCCGGCCTGTACCGGGGAAAAGAGGAAGAAAAATGCCAAAAACAGTCCGGCGGGAATCTTTATAAGCGTTGATTTATACATATTTTCCCAATATTGTTCGGTGATGTAATTACAACCCGGAAGATCAGGTTATTTAAGGGTCAGGAAATAGTCTTTGATTATCTGACGATGGTCAAACGCAATTTTCTCCGGCAGATTATCAGCCTGATAAACCAACGCTTTCCCCGCATCATCACCGGCCTTCAAAGTGCCGCGACCCAGAGCCGTAAAAACGGTTGAGATGGTATGCTGGCGGGGATCACGTGCAGAATCAGAATAGGTATGAAACTGACCGGTCAGTTTAACCTCGAGGCTGGTCTCCTCCAGGGCTTCACGCACGGCTGCGGTCTCCAGAGTTTCACCATAATCAACAAAGCCACCCGGCAGAGCCCAACCCGGAGGCGGATTTTTACGCTCAATCAAGACAATTCCGCCCTGATAGGAAATTATAATGTCAACCGTTGGTACCGGGTTGTGGTAGCGGCTGAATTGATGACCGCAATCGGGACAGGAGTAGATTTCACGCATCGTTTTTAAATTCCTGTTCAACCATAGCCAACTCCTCTTCCAGAGTGTTGACCAGACCGTCGAGCCGGGCATTTTTGACGGCATCAAGAATCTTTTTAAATCCGGGACCCGGACGAATGCCGGCGGCAATCAGATCATGGCCGCTGATCTCAGCCTTTATAAACTGAACTCTGGTGATATAGGTGGAGAGCGCTTTTTTGACCGCGTTACTCTCATGACCAGCCATTATATACAAAATAACTTCCAACGACAGTTCATCAAGCCGGACACAAAGTTCGGAATTTAGATAGGTTTTACCTTTGCGACACAAACGGCCGAGCTCAGCGGCGGTAATGATGCCATTCTGCCGGGCTGTGATAAAACGGCTAACGGCATTTTCATCAAGCCCTAAACGGGCAACACAGTAACGCGCCTGAGTGGTGTTCATACCGTCAAGAAAACTCAGGAGATAAACCCGCCAGGATTCAAATTTTTCCTCAAGATAAAGCAACTCATACCAGGAGACCACCTCTTTCGCCGCCTGGAGCCGCTCAAGACGGCGTTCCGGTTTGAACTGGCCTTTAAGATCAGGGAAGATTTCATGCCATAGTTTAAGTTCCCGAATCCGCTCAAAAATCGGTACCGGATCGGACTCAGCACAGATCAGTTGTAGCTCATGCAGAATCCGAAAACCCGAGAGCCGACGCACAAAACCGATTTTAATTGTATTTTGAATCAAATGCAGAGTCTGGCGCCCGATCGTAAAGGAAAATTTCTGTTCAAACCGGATGGCCCGGAAAATCCGGGTCGGATCTTCAACAAAACTGAGATTATGCAGCACCCGGATACTGTGCTCTTTGAGATCCCGACCGGCCCCAAAATAGTCGCGCATAATACCGTAGCTTTTGGGATTAAGCGAAATTACCAGGGTGTTGATCGTAAAATCCCGGCGATAGAGATCGACT
>JAOZQE010000062.1:8037-11840 GCA_029932385.1 bacterium
ATTAAGCGAAATTACCAGGGTGTTGATCGTAAAATCCCGGCGATAGAGATCGACTTTTAAGGAACTCTGTTCCACCTTCGGCAGACTCGCCGGAGCGTCATAATACTCCATTCGGGTACTGGCAACATCGATTTTATAACCTTCTGTGGTTGAAATCACTGCCGTCCGGAAAGGTTCATGGCAGTAAACTCGACAATCATAGCGTTCGCTGTAAGCCTTGGCCAGAGCAATGCCGTCACCTTCAACCACGATATCGATATCCAGATTCGGGCGCCGTAAAAGCAGATCCCGAACCACACCGCCAACCAGGAAAATACTGACATTGAGACTGTCAGCAAGCTCACCGAGTTGCCCGAAAACCTTGATCAGATCAGCCGGAAAACTCTCCAGCATCAGCGCCTTGACATTTTTCCGGCGCATTTTACTAAGCTCTTTACCCTGAAAGCTCAAATCTGTGGCGACCCCGGACTCGGCATCTTCATCCTGGGCGTAGAGCGCCCGCAGAAGATCTTTACGGGTGATCGCCCCGATAATCTTATTTTCGTCATCGACTACCGGCAGAAAACGCTGATTGCGTTCAACGATCAGCTCTTTGATCTGTTTGATGTCTGCGTCAATTCTAATCGGTTCATAATCGGTAGTCATATATTCACTGACATCGAGTTCACTCAGACCGTGATAGAGAGCCTTTTCCACAACCTGACGCGAGATAATCCCGATAAGTTCGGCACCCGTCTCGGCAACTACCGGCAGAACATTGATATTGTAACGGGTCAACAGCGCCGCCGCTTGTGCCAACGGTGTAGTCGGCTCGATCGTCAATACTGAAGAGGTCATCAGGTCAGCCGCGGTCAGCGGAGCAATAACCTCTTGTTCCAGGAGTTCAAAGAGACGTTCCCGGCATTGAATCAGAGTCATCTCCCGGATCGTGGCCGAGGCCGCGTAATGGTGGCCGCCGCCGCCGAAATGGGCCAGCAGGTGACCCATATCAAGGGCCGGAGTCCGGCTGCGGCCGATAATATAAACCTTATCATCCAGCCGCAACAAGGCGATAACAACCTCATGCCTCTCAATATCCCGCAAACGATGCACAACCATCGCGATATCCGGAAGATAGTAATCCCGGCTGCTCTCAACCAGCACCACTTTCTGTCCGTGCGGATAGATGACCCGCTGCGATAACAAAAGATCATTGAGCAGCGATACCTGTTCCCGATCAAGCGGATTGTTAATTACTCCGGCCACGGTTTCAAGATTGCCGCCCTGCTCCAGGAGCCAGGCCGCCGCCTGGAAATCACGCCCGGTCGTTCCGGCAAAAGTCAGAGAACCGGTATCTTCGTAGAGACCGATCAACATTACGGTTGCTTCATCAACCGACAGCGTGATCTCTTTTTCCCGGAGTTTTTCGGTCATCAGGGTGACCACCGCCCCGACTTCGGCGATCTCGGCCAGAGCGAGTCCGGTCAAATCGTCCGCAGTCGCCGGATGGTGATCGTAAACAATTACCTCAACTTCTTCGCGGGCCGCTACTGCGGCAAAATTACCGATGCGGCTCTTCTGCCGGGTATCAACCACGATCAGACGCCCGATATCTGCCGTATCGATATCTTTCAAACGCTTAAAAGGAAAAGCATAGCCGCAGGAACGAAAGAGAAAATCATGGAGACTGCGCTCAGGGCTGCCGGGCAGCACCATTTCCGCTTCCGGATAGAGATGGCGGGCGGCCAGCATCGCTGCCAGGCCGTCGAAATCAGTATTGATATGAGAAGTTATTACTTCGATCATTTAAGAACGCTCTCGGGGATGAAATTTACGATAAGCCTCTTTCAGGCGTTCGGCATCAACCTGCGTATAGATCTGGGTTGTGGCCAGGTCAGCGTGACCCAAAAGGGTCTGCACAATCCGCAGATCGGCTCCGCCGGAAAGCAGATGGGTCGCAAACGAGTGCCGTAACAGGTGCGGATAAACCTCCTGTTTAATCCCGGCCTTAAACGCGTAACGCCGGATATTTTTCCAGAATCCCTCACGGCTCAGAGCATTTCCTGAACGATTCAGAAATATATATGAGGAACTCTTTCCATGCAGCAGTTTGGAACGGCCCTTTTTGATATAATCACGCAAATTCCGGATAATTTGCAGCGGCAGCGGCACCACCCGCTCTTTATCACCTTTGCCGATCACACTTAAAAAACCTAAATTAAAGTTCACCTGCTGCAATTCAAGCTTGACCAGTTCACTGACCCTGAGACCGGCCCCGTACAGAACTTCGAGCATAACCCGGTCGCGCTCACCGAGCGTAGTTTCGGGATCGGGAGCCGCCAGCAGCGCCTTGATCTCAACCACACTCAAAACCTCCGGCAGGTGTTTGTCAAGCCGCGGCAGATCAAAACCGGCCAGCGGCTGACGCTTAATCTCGCCCTTGACCAGCAGGTACTTGAAAAATGAGTTAAGAGCCGAAAAACGCCGGCGGATGGTTCGCCGCGCGTAACTCTTTTTCAATAAAAAGATGTAATCGCTTACCTGACTCTGCGAGAGAGACTCCGGCACCTTCACTCCGGTATCATCAAGAAAACGGCCAAAGTGCTCGAGGTCAACCCGGTAGGCGGCAATTGTCGGCCGGGCCAGGCCCCGCTCGAGAAGCAGATGATCGAGAAAACGTTCAACCTGATCTGCATACATAGCGGGAAGACCTGTAAGAGCATTTATTTGCGGGTTATCCCGCGTTAATTAGTTTTTTCTTCGCCGAACTCACGCATGGCCGGCGCGTCCTGATCAATCGGTGAAAGCATGGCAATCGCATGTTTATAGATCAGATGGCTGGTAAAATCGTCGTTAAGTACCAACGTGTGCGTGTCAAAGCTGCTGATCCGGCCCTCTTTTGCCGTCCCGCCGACAAGCTCAACACTCACTCGCCGCCGCTCGCGCCGCAGGCGGTTTAAGAACTGTTCCTGAACATTAGCCTGATGTCGTGTCATATTCTAAATCCCCGCTTTTCTCCCGATTTAAGGAGACCATATCAACCTCTATCCGCCCCGATTTCCTGATTCAGGCCGACAGAATCGTAACCATTCATTTAACACTCGATAACTGATTAAGCAAATAAAAACCGCAGAAATAGGGTGACATCTGAGTCGCAAACTGCTAAAAAGCGGCGCGTCAAACCAACAAATCAGGTAACAATTGCATTTGAGCACCCGTGACGGTCTTTTTATTAAGATATCATCACCCAATTTTAGAACCAATACGGAAATTAAGATTATGAAAGATTTCAATCGTTATACCGGCACCAGTGAATATATTGTTTCGGAAGAGCTGCAGAATGACGTTAACGTCTCCATTGCCTTAGGACGCCCCCTGCTGATCAAGGGCGAACCCGGCACCGGCAAAACCCTGCTCGCTAAAAGTGTGGCCCAGGGTTTAGATATGGAGCTTCTGACGTGGAACATTAAATCAACCACCAAAGCCCAGGACGGCCTCTATATCTATGATACGGTTCAGCGCCTCAACGACTCCCGTTTTGGCGGCGAAGGAGTTGATGTCGCCAACATTGAAAACTATATCAAGCTCGGCAAACTCGGCGAATCCTTTGCCAACCCGGTGCAATCGGTTGTTTTAATTGACGAGATTGATAAGGCCGACATCGAATTTCCCAATGATCTCCTGGCTGAACTTGACGAAATGAAGTTCTACATTACCGAAACCCAGAGGACAATCACGGCCCGGAACCGCCCAGCCATCATCATCACCAGTAATTCGGAAAAAGAGCTCCCCGACGCCTTTTTAAGGCGCTGCGTTTTTCACTA
>JAOZQE010000183.1 GCA_029932385.1 bacterium
CGATCTGCCTTCGCTTCATCGTAGGGTACTTCAAACACGAGGGGTCGTTCGGATTTAACCCAATTCCCAAATGCAACGGCATGCAATCGCGGTAGGTTCGGGATTAAAGCTACGTGCTCGGAACCGTATATATTCCGCAGGAAACCCAGACTTGTATCGTCATAGCAAGCAAAGCTGATAATGGTGTTACACTGGGTCAGAACGGTCTTACTAACGGTTGCAGTCCGTTGAGCCAAAACCAACAACCCTACTCCGTACTTGCGTCCCTGCAACGCAATCTGTGCAATTTTACCAACTAGTCCTCTGGAATCATAGTCACCTAACCCCATCGTACTGGGCTCGGGCATAACAGTATGCGCCTCTTCCACAACGATTAACGTTCGCGGACAACTTTCAATGTTATCACGTGCATATTTCAGCAAGCATGTCATGTAAAGTTCAGTTATCCAGAGTGTAGCTTTCGTATTTGAAATTTCTTCCAGGCGAATTAACCCCAAAGTGGAACCGGTGCTATCATTAAGAAAATCGTTGATCGAGTCTTCGACCTGAGACCGAAGCGTGTCGGCAAAACGCCTCAACACTTTCTTCTCTTCTTTGCCACCCCAATCCCCCGTTTCAACATTAAAAAGATTTTGACTCAACTCGGCCGCCGTTGTTGACCCCACTGACAAGTCCTTTGGCGTCAGGTCAGCAAGCCGCCCTTCGTATTGGGCAGTCAAATCAATACACACCACCTTGATACCGTTTTTCAGTGCATGACGCACAAGGTCAAACGCCAGCTCCGTTTTCCCCGACCCTGTCACACCAAGAATGGCCGTATGCGAATTGTAGTCGGATACAAAATGCCCACCAACCTTGATCGTAGTCTTCGGAATCACACCGAGTACAAAATCCCCTTCCGAGACCGCGCAGGATGAAATGGACTTACCGCCGACAGAAGCAAACACAGGTGTGTTCATGGCAGGTAGCCACTCGTACTTCGAAAAGCCTTGCTGAGGTTCCAGCGTACCTAGCTGTACCGCCGTTGCTACCTGAAAACCATGTTTGTCTGCAGCAAACGACTCCTCATGGGTTTCACCAGAGACGATCTGGTAGTACACCCGAGTACCGTCTATCAGTGACCAGACAAGCATTCCGTCATAGCAACACTCAGGACTCTGAGTTTCAAACCTAATTGCCTGAATCGCAGAATGCTCAACCACACATCCGACGAGTTGGGCATCTACTCCCCCACCAAGAGCATCACTGATTTCAGCAGATGTCGGGATCATCACTCCCTCGCCAGGTTCCACAACGCAGTTTCGCTGCGGCGAATTATTTGGGGCCGGCAAACTTGTTAGCAGTCCTGTGGCCAGAAGCCTACCATCTTGAAACTCTGAAAAAAGGGGATGCACCCAGAACGATGATCCGTTCGGAAGAGAGCAGATCTTTGGTGTTGACAAATCCCACGTCGCTTCGCCAGCTAAACCTACTCTGAGTATGTTGGGATTGTCAATCCTGACGATCACCCCAACGGAAACCAGCTTGTCGTGAGGACTATCGAACCATGCAGTGATGAGTTGTGGAATACGCAGGGGCCAAATCGCCAAAAATAATCCCCAAAAAATTACAAGTACCAACGTGATTGAATCTTGAACTGAATAAAAAAACCAAAGCCCTGACAGGAAAACAACCGAAAACAAGATACGTGATCTACCAAAGACTATCGCAGGCCGATAAGTGAAGTAGGAGATTTGCTTCTGCCACCCAGTACCAGATGAGCTTGAGCTGGTAGCGATACATGTTACGCTTAAAATAAAAACAGCCACACAATATCCCGCAACAGCCAGCCACGGCCCCCTCGGAGCTACACTGTAAACCGACAGAAGAGTAATAAAGCCCATAAGCGAGTTTACAGCCGAATCAGCTGGCTTAGTGAAGTGGTGCTCAAGCACGGCGGATCCCAAAACGATCAACAGGAGAGCATTCTGAAAAACCAGAGATTGCCGCGAATCGGACGGAAACACACCCCCTGTGAAGCAATAAGAAAGAGCCCCTACCGTGGTCACGCCGATTAGCATGAATGCTACCCGTACCCAAGGCGCTACGCGCTTACTCATTCTTCCCCCTTTTCAAAGTTTACCCATCAGTATCAAAATCTGAAAAATTCCCATGTATCCCATAATTGAATTCCACGAACAGAAATCTATTTAGCTATTAACCCTACAGAGTCACATCCTAAATAATAAATTTATCACTAAACTTAACATTATGAGTGTGAACCTATTTATTACTTTCACCCACCACCTGATCGACAATGGCATCGGCCAGTTGAATTTGGGTGTTTTGGACGTCGATCAGCCGGGCTTTGAGATTGTCGGAGAAGGCCAAAAGTTCATCGACTTTGGCGACGATGCGCTGTTGTTCGGCAAGGGGAGGAAGTGCCACACATGAACTGACTACCCGATGTAAAGCAAGTTTAGGTTGCGCCAACTGATTTGTCTTTTCCGTAAATTGATGTTGTAGCGCCTTGCTTGAAAGAGTTTTTTGAAGCCAAACTTTATCTACTTTACTAAAAATCATTTTCGCAGCGTTTTCTGTTAAATTCATCCCATCAAAAAACTCTGGAACCATCCCTACATCCCCAATTGTACCCGCAATGGTAATATATAAATTATCTTTAGAAATAAAATATCGAGATATTTCAGAATGGGTTTCTTCTGAAATATATTTAATGTTATCTGACGATATTGTCCCCCCTTTCATGTTTGTTACCTGTATATAGATGTGTGGTGTTTCTATCGGCGAAAACGAATGCCCTTTAGGCAGTCTTTTCCCTCCCTTAATTTCACAGAAAGCCCCCAGCCTCACCCACTCCCACCCCTCCGGCAGCCCAAACGGCTTCTCATCCTCACTAATCTCCGGCAGCTTCTTCTGTTTTTTGATTTTCCCTTATTTAATCAATCGGGCTTTCTCTTGGGCGATTTTTTCCAGCAGGACGCTGGCAGGCTCATCGTTGGGGTTTTGGGGGACGAGTTTGCCCATGACGGCGAGTTGGAGGATGGTTTGTTTGAGTTGGTCGATGCTCTGTTCGGTCGTGAAGAGG
>JAOZQE010000063.1 GCA_029932385.1 bacterium
GGTGCCGGAGTCGGGGGTCTGGTGATCGGGAAAAAAGAGTATAAGGTTTTGCAGAAACAGTATACTCCGGCTCTGGAGCGCCTCGAACTTGAAAATATGATTCTCGAACTCGGGGGTGAATTTTTCCGGGATGCTGACCTGGCGGCGATGGTTGACCGGGTTGTGCCGCGGGCTCAGGAGCGTCGGGGTATCATACATCTGGTGACTCTCTGTAACCGTAAGCAGGATTTTTTGGCACTGGATTACACCTTAGCCCGGATCAAAGAGAGCGGTACTCCGGGTCATGAGGGGCCGTTGCAGGTACGCTCGCTTCTAGGTCGTCTGCATGCAGTTTTTCCGGGGCAGTACTGCACCGGTCTTTCCGTTGTCCACAGACTGGCGTCATAGGGTAAAGGAAGACCTTGGTTTATGATGACCTCTATTTCATTAAAATTCCCCGCAGAATCTCCTCCCGTAAGCTTAAAATTACTCTGGCTTATACTTTTGGTGTTTTACTCATCAATAGTTTCGGCGCAGACTGTAACCGATGAAACCGGCAAGACTCTGGATATCCCGGATTACGCGCAACGGATTCTGCCGTTATCACCAAGCCTGGCTGAAATTCTTTTCTCATTAGGACTTGATGAACGGATTGTCGGAGTGACCGAATTTGCGACATATCCTCCGGCAACCTCCAGCAAGCCCAAAGTCGGTACTTTCTTTAATCCCAGTTTGGAGAAGATTTTAGCTTTAGAACCTGATCTGGTTATTGTCGGCAGCGAGAGGCAGGATGCAAAAACTTCCGCGGCCCTGAAAAAATTCAAGATACCGGTCTACCGGGTCCGGCCGGTAGATCTCAATACTATTTATGTTTCAATCAGTAATCTGGGGGCTATAACCGGTGTCAAAGACCGGGCTCTACAGGTGATTGCAGAGATGAAAACAGAGGTTGCCTTAATTGAAAGCCGGGTTGCCGGTTTAACGCCGCAGCGGGTTTTCTATCAGGTCGGGGTCGATCCGATTGTGACGGCTAACCGCAAGACCTTTGCTGCAGATCTGATTCGCCGGGCCGGAGGCATTCTGGTGACGGCGGACAATCCTGTCCGTTACCCGGTTTACGCAATTGAAAAGATTATTGTCAATGCGCCTGAGGTGATTATTATCTCCTCGATGTCTCCTGACACCGACTATGACCGTTTTCGTTTAAGCTGGCAGCGCTGGACAACGATCCCGGCCGTCCGCAATAAGCGAATTTATGTCATTGACTCCGATATGGTTGACCGACCGTCACCGCGCATTGTTGACGGCCTGGCGCTAATGGCCGGATTCATCCATCCCGAAGCTTTTACCGAGAATTAAGAACAGGTAGTTTTATGATTAATGAAAAGAAAATCAACGAAGATAAGGGAATCAAAGGCCGTAAATATTTGACCTGCGAAAAGTTTAAGGATGTTTTTGAGGTCAAAGAAGGTCTTGAATGCAGGCATCCGCATGAAACTTGTAAATACCGCCTCGATTGTCAGATTTACCTGATTGGTAAAAATGAGTAATCGAGTCTCCTTTTTTCAAGACACCCTAGAGAGTTTATTATATGACTGCTAGATTACTGATGTTGCAGGGGACAGGTTCGAGTGTCGGTAAAAGTGCGCTGGTGGCCGGTCTCTGTCGACTCTATCATCAGCGCGGCGTTAAGGTGGCACCGTTTAAGGCTCAGAATATGGCCTTAAACTCTTTTATCACCCCGGAGGGGGCGGAGATCGGACGGGCTCAGGCAACTCAGGCTGAAGCCTGCGGCCTGGTACCGCATGTAGATATGAACCCGGTTTTAATAAAACCTAACAGCGATACCGGAGCTCAGATAATAATTCACGGCCGGCCGGTGGCGAATATGAACGCCGTGGTTTATCACGATTACAAAGAGACCGCCTGGAGTGCGGTTGCGAGTAGTTTGGCGCGCTTGCGAAAGCAGTATGAACTGGTGATTATCGAAGGTGCCGGGAGTCCGGCTGAGATTAATCTCAGGGATAAAGATATTGTCAATATGGGCCTGGCCCTGCGCGTTAAGGCCCCGGTTCTGCTGATCGGAGATATCGATAAAGGCGGTGTTTTTGCTTCCCTGGTCGGCACCCTGGAACTGCTGGAAAAGGATGAGCGTGAATTGATTAAGGCTTTTATCATAAATAAATTTCGGGGTGATGCAAGCCTGCTTGATTCCGGACTTGAAATGATTTCTGACCGGACCGGAGTTCCCTTTGCCGGGGTAGTCCCCTGGTTTGGCCGCGATATATATATTCCGGAAGAAGACGGGGTTGTACTCGATGATAACGAGAGCCATGATTCCAGAGAGAGTGAAGTAGAAGGGGCTCGTGAAAAATTGAGGATTGCGGTAATCAGGCTGCCGCATATCTCAAATTTCACTGATTTTGATCCTCTGCAGCACGAACCGGAGGTTGACTTAACTTATATCGATCCCGGATCTTTCCTGGCCGGTTACCAGCTGATTATTCTGCCCGGCAGTAAAAATACGTTGGCCGATCTGATTCTGCTGCGCGAGGCCGGATTGATTGAGAGGTTGCAAGCTTTTGTTGCTGCGGGCGGGGCCGTGATCGGTATCTGCGGCGGTTTTCAAATGCTGGGCACGAAACTTCTGGATCCGGAGAATATAGAATCAGTTTTGGGTGAAGTTGCCGGTTGCAGCCTGCTGCCGATGGCTACCGAAATGGTTCTGGAAAAAATTACGGTGCAGTGCCGAGCTCAAGTGGTAAACCCGGTTTTCGGACGCTCATTAAATGTTTCAGGTTATGAAATTCACCAGGGAAGAACCCTGATTCTGGAAGAATCCGCTGAGCCTCTGCTGAAGATCAGCAAAGATGACGGGAGTGATTATTATGATGGCTTTGTTGCCGGTGATGGCCGGATCTGGGGTACTTATCTGCATGGCATCTTTGATGATGACGAGTTTCGTAAAGCCTATCTCAATTGGCTGAAAAAACAGTTTTTCAGGGTTAACAATGCCGACTCCAGCTTTTCTGGAACCTCTTATAAGCAGCGCAAGGAGGATGGTTTCAACGCTTTATCCCGGTTGCTTGATGAATCTCTGGATATGGATTTGATCGACCGACTGACAGGTGTACGGATTTGAGCAGCGACAATCAACAGCGTCGGATGTCGGCCTTTTTATATTGTTTTCTCTTGTTACTGCTGCTTGTGGTGGTGGTTATTGCAGCAGCTGCAGTCGGTGCGGCGCGACTCCCTCTGGCAGAGGTTGGCCAGGTTTTTGTGAATCTCTTAAGTGGTTCGGCGGATCTCTTGAAAAACGGTGACGGGCCGGGGGCTGCGGCCCGGATGATTGTTCTGGAAGTGCGTCTGCCGCGGATTATGAGTGCGCTTCTGGTGGGTGCCAGTCTTGGGGTTGCCGGGGCGGTTTTCCAGGGTCTATTGCTTAATCCTCTGGCTGACCCTTTCACCATCGGAGTCTCGGCCGGGGCCGCTTTCGGCGCGACAGTGGCCATTCTTTTGCCGACATTTCTGATTTTGCCGGCCTTCATGGCCGGCCCGGCGATTGTTCCCTGGTTTGCATTTGCCGGGGCTGTATTCTCTCTGGCACTGGTCTACTTTATCGCCAGTAACCGGGGGCGGGTGATGCCGGAAAGCATGATTTTGGCTGGGGTGATTGTGGCCTCTTTTCTTTCCGCTCTGATCAGTTTCTGTAAGAGCATCGCCGGGGAAAAACTGGTTTCTGTGGTTTTCTGGATCATGGGCGGGTTTTCTGGTGCTTTGTGGTCTCAGGTTTTATTACTGTTGCCTTATTGTCTGATCTGTATGCTGATTCTGCAGGCTCATGCCGGGGCTTTGAATATTATGGCGATGGGTGATACTACAGCTCTTCAGCTCGGGGTCGAAGTTTATAAAATCCGGCGGCGGCTGTTGCTGGTTGCGGCTTTAATGACTGCGGCTGCAGTCTCGGTGAGCGGGGTAATCGGTTTTGTCGGTCTGGTAGTTCCCCATATCAACCGCATCCTTTTGGGGCCCGATCATCGGCGGCTGTTACCGGCATCAGCTCTGCTCGGAGGTCTGGTGCTGGTTGCGGCCGATACCCTGGCCCGAACTGTCGCCGGAGCGACCGAGATTCCGGTCGGGGTGGTTACGGCCCTGCTCGGAGCGCCTTTTTTCTGTGTCATATTCAAGAAAAAGTTTCATCAGTGATTCTAGCACAAAAATATTTTTATGAATGAATTGTCAAATTCTGTAAATATTAACAAACCGGCCGGGCATAAAACCTGGGAGGTTCTGTTTGAGGCTATTGACTTAAGTTGCGGATACGGCGGCCAGGTTGTTCTGGATAAACTTAATTTTAAGCTCTGGCCCGGTTTTTTCTGCGGAGTTTTAGGGCCGAACGGCTGTGGAAAATCAACCCTGGTCAACACTATCTGCCGGGTCAACGAACCGCTTTCCGGCAGGATGCAGTTTGCGGGAGAGGCTCTGTCGCTGATTTCCCGTCAGAAACTGGCTACTAACATTGCGGTTGTTCCCCAGGAGACCCATATAGCTTTCCCTTTCAAGGTTCGTGAAATTGTGGCCATGGGTCGCAACCCTCATATTTCCGGGGTCTTCGGAACCGGTTTCGACCTTGACAGCGAAAAAGTTGAGCAGGCCTTGCAGATGACTGGAATTGCTCATTTAAGTGAACGCGAGATAACTCATTTAAGTGGTGGTGAGAGGCAGTTGGTGCTTCTTGCCAGGGCATTTGCTCAGGAGCCCAGACTGCTGTTACTGGATGAACCGACCTCGAATCTCGATATAAGCCATGCGGTTAAAATTCTGCGTTTGGTTAAAGCCGGGGTAGAACAGAATGGACTTGCCTCTCTGGCGGTTTTTCACGACTTGAACCTGGCCTGTCTTTTTGCCGATTATCTTTTTCTGATTAAAGATGGAACGATCAAATATCAGGGGGAGACGAATGACGTGATAACCGAAGAGATATTGAATGATCTTTACGATTTGCCATTGAAGGTTCATTCTCCGGCGGGGCTAGGGCGCTTGCAGGTATCAGTCAGGGTTTAGTGGCTTACAGAATATTTTCTTGCGGACAACGCCCAGCGTTAGAATGGATTAGCTTTTTCTTTCAGCCCTTTTCTCTCCAGGGAGGGTCGGGTAAGGCGTGGTTGCCGGCGGCAAAGAAGGTTGCGGCCAGCTTACGGCCGAGAGTTTCCGGTTTTTCCTCTTCCGCAGCCCAGAGCAGAGCCGTTATCTCTGCGGGCTTAAATCGGTCTGCCGGAGCCGTTGGCAGATAGGTCGGTGGGTGGCTGTCACCAATGCGGATAAGATTAGCCCCAGCCAGGCGTTTGAGCAGTTTTTCAATTGCCAGAGTCGACTCATTTGTAGCCGCAGCCAGGTTTTTCAGGGTAGCTTCCCGGCGCTGGTCGAAATGTTCGTAGATCTCATCGATAAGGTCAAAGGTTAACGCCATCTCCGGTCCCGGCGGCAGATGCCGGCCCTTGATGTGGTAGTTCCGGTAGTGCTGAATGGTGAATGAGGCCTCGGCTCCTAAGAGAAATATCAGCCAGGCCGAATGAATCCAGAGCAGAAACAAGGGAACGGTCGCAAATGATCCGTAGATAGCGTTATAGTTTGCGACTCCGATCTGGAGGAAAATGAATATTTTCTGTAAGGAGATCAGAACTACCGCCGCGAACAAACCGCCTATTAAGGCCGCCGAACCCTTTACTTTTAGGTTAGGGAGAAAATAGTATATGAGAGCGAAGGTTATTGTTAGAAAGATAACCGGCAGCAATTGAAAGAGAATTCCCTGGACCCATAAAAGGGGAATTAATCTATCAATATATTTAGCTATAGCTGGAGTGCTGAGCATTGTGGTTGCTCCGATTCCCAGATTAACGGTTAACGGGCAGATCAGGATCAGAGCCATATAGTTCATAAATTTGCGTCTTAAACTGCGGCTTTTATCAACATGCCAGATTGCATTCATGGCCTCTTCGATGCCGTTGATTACAATAAGAACCGTGATCAGCAGGAGAAAGGTGCCGATTATTCCGAGAGCGGCAAAGTTGGTGCGATCGACATAGGCGAAAATCTTGTCTACGGCTTCATAGAGATAGCCGGAAAAGTCTTTTTTCGGAGATACGGTATCGTTGTCAAGTGCCGGGGATACTGCCTTTGTGGAATTTTCGGCTACATAAGGTTTCGTTTTTTTCGCTACCCGGTCGGCGGGTTTGGTTGGGGATAATGCTTGGTCGGGGATGGTTCTGGCGCTGCCGCTTAAATTTTCGATAAGCTGGTAAGCTGCTTGTTGCATTTGATCACCGGCCCCCATACCCTTAAGTACTGCCGTACTCAAAGCCAGCATCGGAACCAGTGAAAGAACCACTGAATAGGTCAGGGCCGCGGCTCGTAAATTAATGCGGTCACGTTTAAATTCTGTGAAGAAAATAAAGAGAAAACGGCAGATTTCCCTGAGACTGCGGGCTGTAGACGAAAGATTGTTGAAATCATCCGGCCAGAGCCAATGTTCAAATTTAGAGCTACTCATACATTTTCTTATTGCATCTATTGAAAAAAAATGCAAATCCGAAGGCTTTACTGCATCTCGTGATTGGTGCTAAGGCTTGAAAAAAATAGTTGTAACTTTTTGTTTGTTAACAAACAATTACCTCAAATAAAACGATTACTAATTGGATCAGAATGCATCATAAATACGATATAATTGTAGTTGGCGCCGGGCATGCGGGTTGTGAGGCGGCTCTGGCTGCGGCCCGGATGGGGTTGCAGGTGCTGGTATTCTGCCTTAACCTGGATACGGTCGCGCAAATGTCCTGCAATCCGGCTATCGGCGGGTTGGCTAAAGGCCATCTGGTGAAAGAGATAGATGCTTTGGGCGGAGCTATGGGCCGGATCACAGATCTCTGCGGCATCCAGTTTCGGACTCTTAACACCTCCCGCGGGCCGGCGGTTCAGGGCACCCGGGTTCAGTGTGACAAGCTGCTCTATCATCGGGCGATGAAACAGACGATGGAGAATCAAGCCGGCATAGAGATGCGCCAGGTAATGGTTGAGCGGCTGCTGGTTGAAAACTCAGAGGTTCGCGGGGTGGTTGATGAAACCGGTTTTCAGCATTGGGCCGCGGCCGTGATTGTTACTACCGGAACCTTTCTCAATGGTCTTATCCATATCGGTTCGTTTCGCCAGCATGCCGGGCGGAGTGGCGAATTTGCGGCTCGGGCGCTGGCCCATAATCTGCGTGATCTCGGGTTTGACATTGGTCGTATGAAAACCGGTACGCCACCGCGGATGCTCAGACGCTCAATCGATTTCAGCTCCCTGGAACGTCAGGATGGGACTCCGGATCCACTGCCGTTTTCAGTTATGAGTGCTGCAGTTAAACAGAAACAGCTGCCCTGTTATCTGACGCGTACGACCGCAGCAACCCATACTTTGTTACGTGATAGCCTTAACCTCTCACCTCTTTACAATGGTACAATTACCGGAGTCAGTGCCCGCTATTGTCCATCTTTAGAGGATAAAATTGTTAAATTTCCGCATCATGAAAGTCATCAGGTAACTCTCGAACCCGAGGGTTATGAAACCGAAGAGATCTACGTTAAAGGTCTGGGCAACTGCCTGCCGGTTGAGGTGCAGCAAGAATTGTTTCATACGGTGCCGGGTTTGGAAGATGCCGTGGTGACGCGGCCGGCTTATGCGATTGAGTATGATTTTATTGAGCCGACTCAACTGAAAGCAACGCTTGAATCTAAAAAGCTGGCGTGTCTCTACCTTGCCGGCCAGATCAACGGAACTTCCGGTTATGAAGAGGCCGCGGCCCAGGGTATTATCGCCGGTATTAACGCGGCCTGTAAGGTAAAAGGTCTGGAGCCTTTCGTTCTTGACCGGTCTGATGCCTATGTCGCAGTGATGATTGATGATCTTATCAGTCGCGGTACCCGGGAACCTTACCGGATGTTTACATCACGGGCCGAGTATCGCCTTTTGCTGCGGGAAGATAATGCTGATTTAAGATTGACGGAGAAAGCCTTTCGTCTGGGTCTGGTGGATATCGTTCAGGTTGAGCTGGCTCGGGAGAAGTTGGCCCTGACCGAGACCGGGAAACAGCGCCTGCAATCAATCAGGATCAAGCCGGCGGCCGCGGCGGCAACCTTGAAGCGGCTGGAGACCCCGCCTCTGCAACAGGGGGTTCTGGCAGCTGAGCTGCTTAAACGGCCGCAGGTTCGCTGGCGTGATCTTGAGGAGTGTTCAGATGAGGTTGCGATTTTAGGGAATTATTTAGGTCCTGTTGCCCGACGTCAGACGGAGATTCAGATTAAGTATGACGGCTATATAAAACGGCAGCTGCAGGCGGTGGAAAAATTTAAGCACCTTGAGAAGATCAGGATTCCGGAAAACTTCAGTTACCGCAATATTTCCGGATTGACTATCGAGATGGCACATACCTTGGAGGAGATTCGGCCCCGCTCTCTGGGTCAGGCCTCACGGTTGCCGGGTGTGACTCCGGCGGCAATTTCAATTCTGATGATCTATCTGAAAAAGCGCCGCCGCGAAAGTTGAAAAAATCGTTAAATGATCCATGTTATGATAATGCAATGTTAATCTTCTTTTGAAAATCTTGATTGTCTTGAAAGTTAAATTAACCTCAACTTAACATGAAAAAGTTTGCATACTGTATATTGATATGTTACTAATATACCTATACTGTTATAGATTATTTGTACTGTTGGATCCGATTCGTTATGGCTTTGTCAGGCATGATGGTTTGGAGTAATTATTTTATTTTTTGAAAGGAGAAGAGTGATGAAACAGAAGTTGTGGCGGAGTGGTTTTTTATTGGTAACTTTGGCTCTGTTCGGGATGATTTTCTGGGTGGCGCCGGCGATGGCCGATTCTGGGAAGTGTATTAAATGCCACCAGAGACATACACCCGGTCAGGTTGCGGACTGGAAAGTCAGTAAACATGCGGGCGAAGATGTTGGCTGTGCCGATTGTCACGGTGAAAAACATACTAACTCTAAAAATGCCAATCTGGCGCTTATGCCGGATGAGCATGTTTGTAAAGAGTGTCATGAAGAGCAGTTTGAGTCTTTTTCCAAAGGTAAACATAATTTTGGCTGGACTTCACTGAATGCTTTGCCGATTACTCATGTCGAGCCGGATGAATTAATGGAAGGCGGACGTGGTTGTGGTGGTTGCCATAATATGGGCATTAAAACTGAAGCCCAGAAGAAAGAACAGCTTGATAAAGGTTATCGTTATCAGACTAACTCTTGTGATGAGTGTCATACCCGTCACAGTTTCTCCAAAAAGGAAGCTTTAGATCCGAAAGCCTGTCAGCAGTGTCATATGGGTTACGATCATCCCCAATGGGAGATGTGGAGCAGCTCCAAGCATGGTACTCGCTGGCGGACCAAGAAAGATGGTAACCTGCCTGAAGGCGCTGTCGCTCCGACCTGTCAGGATTGTCATTTACCTGATGGAACTCATAACAATCATACTGCCTGGGGTTTCTTAGGCGTACGTCTGCCGCTGCCGGCTGATAAACAGTGGGCCGCTGACCAGGTGGTTATTCTGAAAGCTTTAGGCGTTTTAGATCCGAATACCGGCAAACCGACAGCTCGTCTGGATGCGGTTAAAGCGGTTGATCTGGCTCGTCTGACTGCCGAAGCCTGGCAGACCGAACGTGATAAAATGATCAAAACCTGTAGCAAATGCCACTCTGAGAGCTATGGTAAAAAACAGCTTGAGATGGGTGATGCAATGATGCAGAAGGCTGATCGTCTGATGGCGCAGGCAATTGAAATTGTTGCCGGTCTCTACAAAGACGGGCTCTTGAAAAAACGCAATTCCCAGGCTTTCGCCTATCCGGATTTCCTCTATTTCATGCGGACCGATTATTCGGCGGCTTCCGGTGACAGCTATAAAAAGCTTCCGAACGGCATGTCATCAATTGAACAGACCCTGTTCCAGATGTATATGAAGCACCGGATGCGGACTTATCAGGGCCAGTTCCATGTTAATCCTGACTATGCTTACTGGTATGGCTGGGCGATGATGGTCGAGGATCTTGGTAAGATTCAGCATGAAGCTGAAGTTATGCGGGCAATTCACAAATAAAGAGAAATTAACGTCTCTTTACTTTGTCTGTTGTTAGATGTTAAAAAAGAGGGTGCCGATCAGGCACCCTCTTTTTTTATTTAAGACTCAATGTCTGCAGTTATTTTTTATGGAATTATTTGACACTCACTGTCATCTGACCGATCCACCGCTCTCTCAAGATCTTGACGGCGTTTTGCGGCGAGCCGCAGATGCCGGGGTCGGCAGGTTTATGGTTCCCGGATATGACCTTGCTTCAAGCCGAGCCGCTTGTCGTTTGGCAAAAACTTATCCCGCCATTAAAGCCGCTATCGGTTTGCATCCGGCCTGGATTGACCAAACTCATATAAAAACCGATTTTTCACCGGAGCCTTTTCGGCAGATGGCCCGTTTGCGTTCACCGGTAGCGATTGGTGAAATCGGGCTCGATTATGCGCTTAAAGATTTTTCAACTGCAACCCAGGCCGCAGTTCTTAGAACTCAACTGGAACTTGCTGCAGTTTTATCGCTACCGGTTATCATCCACTGCCGTCGCGCTTTTGAACCGCTCTATCTGATTTTGCGCGAATTTCCCGGTGTTGCCGGGGTGATACACGCCTACGGCGGCGGCCCGAAACTTATCGAAAAATTTCTTGCTTTAGGTTACTATATCGGCTTTGGCGGAGGGGTTACCCGGCCTAATGCTCGAAAAGTCAGAGAGACGGCCCTTATCGTTCCTTCAGACCGTATTCTCCTGGAGACCGATGCCCCCTATATCGGGTCGCATACTGTTGCTAAAAGGGAATCGGAGCCAAAAGATGTGTCGGCGGTAGCCCAGTCATTGGCAGAATTACGTCGCTGGAGTTTGGCGGAGACCGCCAGTTTGACGACAACTAATGCCGGGCGTCTTTTTAAGCTAAAAAAATCTTACTCCATTTTACCCGAAACTTAATTTTTTAGGGATTAAATGACAGATAATCTTTCATCGACAGCTTTCTCCCGGCTTAAACTGCTCTTCGGAGATGCCGGTATGCAGCGTCTTTCCGAATCTCATGTCGCCATAGTCGGGCTCGGAGCGGTCGGCTCTTTTGCGGCGGAAGCTCTGGCCCGTACAGCCATTGGTGAAATAACCCTGATCGATTTTGATCTTATCGGCGAGACCAATATAAACCGCCAGCTTTTTGCTTTAAATTCAACCGTGGGCCGAGCCAAGGTCGAGGTTGCGGCCCGTCGACTACGTGATATTAATCCTGACATCAAACTTAATTGTCATCAGGTGTTCTACCATCACGATACGGCAGGGGTGCTTCTGGATAATAATAAGTTTGATTTTTTGATTGATGCTATAGATGGGGCGGCCCCGAAGCTTGACCTGATCAGAAACTGTCTTCAGCGAAAAATAAATTTTATCTCGGCGATGGGGGCCGCCGGCCGGAGCCGGCCGAATTTAGTTGAAATCGGTGATCTTCTGGCGACAACCGGTTGTCCGCTGGCTAAAGTGATGCGTAAACAACTGCGTCGCGAAGGGGTTAAGAAGGGAGATGTTATGGTCGTCTATTCACCGGAGCCGATTGCAGTTGAATCATCTGCGCCGGAAACTTTCTGCGACAGCGAACGCGAAGAGTTTTTCCAGCGTGGCCGCCGGCGGCGGATTCAACCCAGCGCCATCTTCATGCCCGGTGTCTTCGGCCTGCTCACGGCCCAGTATGCGGTTGATGAGATTTTAA
>JAOZQE010000184.1 GCA_029932385.1 bacterium
GTGTTATGCTCATTTGACTGGACGCCTGCCCCTGACTCAAGAACGGGAGCTTTTACAACAGATGATAAATGAAGGCGATCCCACCAACAAACTGTCTAACGAAAAGTACACTTGATAATAAGTTGGTCTTTCCATGTTTGATAGAGCGTTAACAGGGTAAAATTACATGAGTCTACACCCCATCAATTAATCAACAAAGTAATAATACAGCTTTTATTGCCGACATAATAAGAGGCAGCTCTGACCAGTCGATAACCGTTTTTCCCTTGGCCAAATTTCCCTTCTATTGGAATTCTTTCTCGGTATTAAACTTCTTATTATAAGCTTTTGTAAAATCTTTCCTGGGAATAGTTACGTCCTATCAAATTTGTGCAATGGTTCCAAAATCGCACATCTCCACGCCAACCAATTCCAGATCACTTTGAACTTTCGGCTTGACAATTATGGATTACCATTCTATAAAATGAAGCTTTCGTCATATTATGAAATAAGATATGCAGTTTTTCGTGTGGAGAACAGATCATGGAACAAGAGAAATTATCCCGCCGGGATCGAGATAAACTCAGGCAGCGCCAGGAGATGCTTGGGGCCGCCCTGACGCTTTTTTCGGAGAAGGGCTACCATAACGTCTCTATGCAGGAGATTGCGGAGACCGCCGAGTTTGCTATCGGAACTCTCTACAAGTTTTTTAAAAACAAGGAGGATCTCTACAAATCTCTTATTCTCGAACAGGCTGACAAGTTTCATGTGGCTCTCGGGAAAGCCCTGACTGAAACCGATGATGAGATTGAAAAACTGAGAAATTACGTGCGGACTAAAGGTGCGGTCTTTATGGGAAACACTCCTATTATTCGTCTCTACTTTGCTGAAACCCGGGGCGCGAGTTTTAATATCAAGGCTGGCCTTGATGACGAAATTCGGGAACAATACAGCCTGATTTTACAAAGTCTTGCTAAAATCTTTGCGGATGGAATAAAAAAGGGACGGTTTCAGAATATTGCTAAGCCGTACCACCTCGCGGTCGCGCTTGATAGTCTCAGCAACGCCTTTCTTAATCTTTGGCTTGAAGCTCCCGAACAGCATCCCTACCCGCAGGATCCGGATGAAATCCTGAATATTTTTTTCAAAGGGCTGATTCCTACATAATTTAGCTTTGATTTTTTTGCACTATAAACCAAGTTTTTAATAAATTTTATATCATCTGGAGGACATTAAATGCATTTTAATCAAATGGTACCCAAGTTTCTCAAAATGAGCGTTTTACTGGCGCTGCTCTCGGCGGGTCTTCTCTTCACAGGATGTGAGCAGAAACAGCAGGCACCGCCGCCGCGTTCCTTACCCCAAGTCACAACCCTGACAGTAGAAACCCAAAAGGTGGTGCTGACTACTGAATTGCCGGGACGCACGGCACCTTTCAGAGTTGCTGAAATTAGGCCCCAGGTTAGTGGATTGATTCTGCAACGCCTATTTACGGAAGGTTCGGACGTCAAGGCCGGTCAAGTGCTTTATCAGATCGATCCGGCTCCTTTTCAGGCAACGCTCAATAATTCCCTGGCAGCTCTGGGCCGGGCCGAGGCCACGCTGCCTTCGATCAAGGCCCGGGCTGAACGTTACCGGGATCTGCTTACGGATAAAGCGGTAAGCCAGCAGGAGTATGATGACGCGGCTGCCGCCCTGATTCAGGTTGAGGCCGATATTCGTTATTATCAAGCAACCCTGGAAACAGCTCGCATTAATCTTGGCTACACTAAAGTAACGGCTCCGATTTCCGGCCGTATCGGCAGATCCCGGGTTACTGAAGGAGCTATTGTTACGGCGTATCAGCCGCTAGCTCTGGCCACGATTCAACAGCTCGACCCGATCTATGTAGACGTTCCCCAATCCACTACTGAACTGCTCTACTTACAGCGCCGCTTGCAGGATGGCCGGCTGCAAAATCAAGGTGCGGATCGAAATAAGGTTAAACTCATCCTTGAAGATAATAGTGCCTATACATCAGCGGGAGAGTTACAGTTTCGCGATGTGACGGTAGATCCAACGACCGGATCGGTCATCTTGCGGGTTGTCTTCGCTAATCCGCAAAGCATGCTTCTGCCGGGTATGTTCGTTCGGGCGGTTATCAACGAAGGGGTCAAGGAACAGGCCATCCTGGTTCCCCAGCAAGTTGTATCTCGCGATCCGAAAGGAAACCCTCTGGCATTAATTGTAACGGCTGAAAATAAGGTTCAATTGCGAAGACTTACTATCGATCGTGCCCTCGGTAACAAATGGCTGGTCGCAAGTGGACTGGCTCCAGGCGATCGGGTGATTGTCGAGGGTCGGCAAAGAGTGCGGCCCGGGGCCGAGGTCAAGGTTGTTTTGCCAAAAGCGAGCGGCTCAGCACCTGACGCAAAGCAAAACACGGTACCAACATCTCATAAGTCTAACAAGTAACGGAGCCTCCTATGTTATCAAAATTCTTTCTTGAGAGGCCGGTTTTTGCCTGGGTCATCGCTATCGTTATGATGGTGGCCGGGGCGCTGGCTATCTATAATCTGCCGATATCACAGTATCCCCCTATTGCCCCGCCCTCCATCGCAATTGAGTCATTCTATCCCGGAGCTTCAGCCGAAACGGTGGAAAATACGGTGACCCAGATTATCGAGCAGAAAATGACCGGTTTTGACAAACTGCTCTATCTCTCCGGCACCAGTGATTCAGCCGGTGCTTCAAGGATTAACTTGACCTTCGCGCCGGGGACGGATCCGGATCTGGCCTGGTCCAAAGTTCAGAACAAACTCCAGCTGGCGATGGCGAACCTGCCCGATGTCGTTCAACGGCAAGGGGTTAAAGTCAGTAAATCGACCAAAAATTACCTGATAATAATTGGCCTGATCTCTAAAGATGGCAGTATGGATAGTGATGATCTGAAAGACTATTCCCAGTCCAATCTGGAAAAAGTACTGGCGCGAGTGCCGGGCGTCGGCGAGGTGCAAAATTTCGGCACCCAGTATTCCCTGCGGGTTT
>JAOZQE010000185.1 GCA_029932385.1 bacterium
AGTGAAAATTGAGTAAGAATCTTACCTTTCACTCCCTCTTTTTTCTCACCTTTAACGACAAGACAGTTAGAAGGACAGGCTTTCGCACACATGCCGCAGACAATACAGTCGCATCTGCCGGTTTCCGGGTTGAATACCAACTCGACATGGCCGCGGTAGTTGGGGGTGATGTCACACTCCTCACGCGGGTACTGAACGGTTACGATCGGCTTAAACATCTCAACTATGGTCAATTTAAGACCAATCAGCAGACTCTTGCCACCGAACCAGAGTTCGCCAAAATATCCTCGTTTATTCATATCAGTTTAACCACTACCGCTGTAATGAGAAGATTAACCAGGGCGAAAGGGATCAGATATTTCCAGCAAAAACTCATCAATTGATCAAACCGTACCCTGGGATAAGTCCAGCGAATCCAAATCATGACAAACAGCAGGCCATAGACCTTAAGCATAAACCAGACAATGCCGGTAAAGTCACCCAACGGCAGCGGGATACCTTTCCAACCGCCTAAAAAAAGTACCGTTGCGATTGAGCAGACGGTAAACATATTGGCATATTCAGCGAGAAAGAAGAAGCTGAACCCCATGCCGCTGTATTCCGTATGAAAACCAGCCGTCAGCTCACTCTCGGCCTCAGGCATATCGAAAGGTGCGCGGTTGGTCTCGGCCATACCGGAAATAAAATAGATGATAAAGGCGAGCGGCTGAACCAGAATGAACCAGTAGTATTTCTGGGCCGCGATAATCCCCTGGAGACTGAAAGTACTGGTCATCAGAATGATTGAAAGCAGGGAAAGCAGCATTGGTATTTCGTAGGAGACTGCCTGGGCAACGGAACGGAACGTACCGAAAAGTGAATATTTATTATTTGAGGCCCAACCCGCAACCAGGATGGCAATAACATTGATCGAGGTCATGGCGAGGATGAAAATCAGACTGATATCCATCGGCACGATCTGCAGTTTTTTACTGAACGGAATGACCACGAATGGCAGAACACAGGGAGCAAAAGAGAGCAGCGGTGCCAGCCGGAAAAGAAAACTGTTCGAACCTTCGGGCACTATCAGCTGTTTACCAATCAACTTGAGACCATCAATCAGAAGCTGTAAAATCCCGTGCGGTCCGACTTCCATCAGCCCGGGTCGACGCTGAATATGAGCCGAGACCTTACGTTCCATGTAACCTAAGATCATGGCATTTAGGAAAACAAAGGCCACCACTAACACAGAGGCGATGATCATTCGTAATAACTCAGGGGGCATATCACTACTCCACTAAAAAAGAAACTCAGCGCTTAATCTACTTAACACTTAGCCTACCTGTCGATCTCGGGGATAACCAAGTCCATACTACCCATAGCCGCAACCAGGTCGGATAACAGCATGCCCTGGCAGAGCTCCGGTAACACACTCAGGTTCGAATAGGACGGCACCCGAATTTTAAGACGATAAGGAATATCACCGCCGCCACTAACCAGATAATAGGTCAACTCACCCCGAGCCGCCTCGACCGCAAAGCTTGAATCACCGGTCGGCATCTTCAATTTTTTCGGAACTTTTGCAAGGAAAGGCCCATCGGGCAACTGATCGAGGGCCTGCTCAATAATCCGCAAGCTCTGTTCGATCTCCTCCAAACGAACCATATAACGATCATATGAGTCACCGTTTTGACCGGTCGGAATATCGAAATCAAGCTTTGGATAAACTGAATAGGGTTCGTTTTTACGGACATCATAAGCGATTCCGGAACCCCTTAAAACCGGGCCGGTAACCCCATAACGACGAGCCATATCTGGGCTGATAACGCCAACCCCTTCGGTTCGCTTAATAAAGATAATGTTACCGGTAACCAGTTTATTGTAGATATCAAAACGTTCCCGCTGGCGCTTGATAAAAGCCCGGGTTTTTTCGACAAAGTTGTCGTCGATATCCTTACAGACCCCACCGACCCTGAAGTAACAGTAGGTCAAACGAGAACCGGTAACATCTTCAAGGATATCAAGTACCTGTTCCCGGTCATCAAAGGTATAGAGAATCGGGGTGAAAGCCCCCATATCGAGAAGCATAGCACCAATCCAGAGGTGGTGACTGACAATCCGGTTGAGCTCTGACGTAATAACCCGAATATATTCGGCCCGGGCCGGGACTTCAATCCCGCAAAGCCGCTCAAACAGAGCGACATAGCCGTGGTTGTAAGGCAGGGCCGCGGCATAATCCATACGCCCGGTATTGGGCATGAAAGCCATCCAGTTTTTATGCTCGGCCATCTTCTCCTGCATGCGGTGGCCATAACCCAAAACCGGCTGCGGATCAATGACATACTCACCGTCCATCTCTAAAAGAACCCGCAGAACCCCGTGTGTACTCGGATGCTGTGGCCCCATATTGAGATAGTAACGATTATCGTGCGGGATGTCGGTTGCCGGCTCAAGATTTTGCTGTGCAGTTTCCATCAGTCTTTATCCGCCTTCTCATCCGTTTCAGGTTGCTCTTCCACGGTAACCCAGCGTACCGCCGCTGATTCCTTAATATTGTCACTGTTTTTCAGAAGAGGTTTAAGATCAACATCTTCTTCGGCCAGAATCAAGGGAACCAGGTTGGGGTGATCAATAAAAATAACCCCATAGAAATCACGGGTCTCACGCTCGTGCCAATTGGCCCCCTGGTAGATATCGGAGATCGTGGGAATCGCATTATTGCCATCGACCGCTACCCGCAAAACCAGCCGGCAGGACCTGTCATAACTCGCGAACTGATAGATAATTTCAATTGCGGGGTCGACATGAAGACCGCCGACAAAAACCAGATACATCTCCTGCTCAAGCATGCACTGAGCAAATTCACGTAACCGGCCCGCATCAAGATCAATCTCAAAATGGTAGCCACGCTCGGCATAATCGCATTCGTTAAGTACAATCGATTGTTCACTAAGAGCTGTGACAAGTTTCTCAGTAGCTGGGTGCATCGGACATCTTCCTCTGGGGGAACGGAT
>JAOZQE010000186.1 GCA_029932385.1 bacterium
GATTCCTCAAGGCAACAATTACAAAAAATGGCGCTGAAAGAAGCCTACTTCTGCCATCAGCTCACGCCAACAATATGTATGGAAAGTAACTCATCCAAGGATATAAGATAACATAAAAAAATCTAACCCGGTTTAAATTTTCAATCAAGTTCGCTATCTGAATTTGACTTTCAAGCGGATTTCGATTACCTTCCAAAAGAGGTATAGCTCATAAAGCGGCAGATTTTTCTTTGCTTCAAAGACATCCAAGTCAAAGCAGGATAATCTTCTAACCCAAAAAACAGGAGGTTTTTATGAGTGACAGTATCTACAAAGTTATCGAAATTATCGGTTCCAGCGACGAGTCCTGGGAAGATGCAGCTAAACAAGCTATTGCCAGAGCATCAAAAAGTCTAGAAGAGCTCAGGGTTGCCGAAGTGGTTGAACAAGACCTGAAAATTGAAGAGGGCGCAATTGTTGCCTATCGGACAAAATTAAGGATATCATTCAAATTTAAGGATGAGTGAAAACGTTGCTCCCTGATTTTTGACAACTAAAGCGTCCCGACTTATATCGGGATGCTTTTTTAATTTTAAGACTCACTCAAAAAAGAAAGCCTTACTATTTTGAAGTTGAATCAGCTTGATGTTGGCGGCGAATAAATTGAATCACCTCGTCAAGCTGGTGCAGGAAGCGCGATCGATCATGTTTGTTATGCGGCGGTGGCCCACCGGTAAACTCTCCGGCACCGCGAAGTTCCGCCAGCAGGTCTCGGGTCGCAACCGCATCACCAATGTTGTTTTCCGTAAACTGCTTTCCGGTCGAGCCGATTACCCGGGCTCCTTTTTTTAAACAACGGCTCGCCAGAAGGATATCGGCGGTGATTACAATATCGCAAGCTTGCACGTGATCAACAATCCAGTCATCAGCCGCATCCAACCCTCCGCCAACAACTTCAAGGGAAATTCCGCGTTCATGCGGAATCCGCATCCATGAGTTGGCCACCAACGTAACCTCAAGATGATAACGGTTTGCAACTCGATAGACCTCCGGCTTAACCGGACATGCATCAGCATCAACAAATATATGCAGCATACTCCTCCCTTTCAACCTTAAGGGTAGTCGGTTATTTTTTTGGAGTTCATTTTGTGGCACTGAAGAAGATATTCGACAACCTATAAAACTTTCACTATTTTCTCATTTACAAAAATAATATTTTAGGCTACCTACCTATTTCAGGTTTTATGGTAACAGAGATTGTATCATAAATACAGTTCGTTTTATGGTTTACAATAAATCTAATGTCAGTTATTGGGCACGGAAGTTGAGAATTGCTGATGCAAAACCTTCTTGAAAAACTGCTGACCGACTCCGGTTTACCCGCCCCGGCAACCCAATTGGTTGTTCTGGCGCTGTCCATTTTAGCCCTTACCGTGCTTGCTTATCTTGTATCAAAGATGACCCGCCACCTAATGGTTCCTTTTTTTGTTCGGGCAACGACCCTGAGCAAGTCCGACTGGGACGATCGGTTGGTCAGTAACCGCTTTTTTGATCCCCTCGCCATCATGGTTCCGGTGATAGTAGTTTATGCCACTGTCGGCATTTTTCTGGCAGAACGCCCTTTTTTTGCCGAGATAGTCAGGCGTCTATGTATGATCATTCTGGTTTTTCTTGCCGTACGAATGGTCAATTCGATACTGTACACCGTAGAAGATATCTACAAACGCAGCGAAGTATCGAAAAGGAAGCCGATAAGCGGATATCTTTCAGTGGTCAGAATTGTCATGTTCATTCTGGCCGGAATTTTCATAGTTTCAACCCTGACCGACAAATCTCCCTGGGGAATTGTCAGTATTCTCGGTGGGTTGACTGCCGTTGTTTTACTGATTTTCAAAGACACCATCCTCGGTTTCGTCGCCAGCCTCCAACTGGTCAGCCACGATATGGTACGGCTCGGAGACTGGATTGAAATGCCCAAGTTTGAGGCTGATGGCGAAGTTATTGATGTCTCTATCCATACGGTCAAGGTGCAGAATTGGGACATGACCATAACCACTATCCCGACCTATGCGCTGGTCTCAAACGCCTTTAAAAACTGGCGGGGGATGTCGCAGTCCGGTGGGCGCCGAATCAAGAGAGCTCTCTACCTTGATATGAACTCAGTCAGGTTTTGCTCTCCGGAGATGCTTGAAAAATTTAATAATTTTGACTCACTTAAAGAGTATCTGCAAAAAAAACAAGCCGAGATTGACCTCTATAACCAAGAACATAATCTTGACAACAGCTCCGCACCGAATGGCCGGCAACAAACCAATATCGGCATTTTCCGGGCCTATATCAAAAACTACCTGATCAACCATCCCAAGACAAATGAAAATATGACCTTGCTGGTCAGGCATCTGCCACCGACCGCCAAGGGACTCCCCATGGAAATCTATCTCTTCAGCAGCGACCAGGCCTGGGCCAATTATGAAGATATCCAGGCCGATATTTTTGATCATATTATAGCGGTATTACCAGAATTTGGTTTACGGGTTTTCCAGGAACCTTCAGGTCTCGACTTGCAATCGCTACGCGATCAATGAAATAAGGGGAAGCTGTTTGATGATACAAAAACCTGACCCCAGAAACAGAAAATGGCCGCTTTCAATGAAGAAAACGGCCATTTTGATATCTGGCTCACCTTGATACACTCATTTCAGAACATATCAAAAACCATAAAAGAGACGATTTTAGTCGCTAAATCCAACATAAATAACGGGCTCTTAATACCACCACTAACAACAAGCTGGATCATATAGCACATAATTTATTTTCGTCCATTGTTTAACACTAAAAGGTTTGCTGCTTGGCCGGATGGTTGAGAGTGACAGTGCTAATACTAGTCAATCCGGCTTGACTTTCTTCTGAAAGTTGTATATTGCATTAGATATATATTTACTGTAAAGGCCACTCCCGTCGAAAGATGGGGTCGGAAAGCCACGGGTCTTATCTCCAAAATCA
>JAOZQE010000187.1 GCA_029932385.1 bacterium
CCCTGGATTCATGTCGCTTTTGAAAATGCCGCGGCCGTGGCTTCCGGGGTTGAAGCCGGGATCAAAGTTCTCAAGCGAAAAGGGAAATATCCGGTCGATCGCAAGATTACCATCGTCGCCCAGGCCGGTGACGGCGGGACTGTCGATATCGGCCTCCAGGCTCTCTCCGGGGCTTTAGAGCGCGGTCACGATATGATCTATATCTGTTATGACAATGAAGCCTACATGAATACCGGAATCCAGCGTTCGAGTTCCACGCCGTATGGAGCGACAACTACGACTTCGCCTGCCGGTGTAGCTGATCCATTAGGCCAGCACACCATGAAAAAGAATATTGTTGAGATCGCCGCCGCCCATAATATCCCTTATGTTGCGACCGCCTCTCCAAGTTATCCTTTTGATTTGATGCAGAAAATCCGTAAAGCAGCGGATACGCCGGGACCGGCCTACATTCACTGTTTTGTTCCCTGTCCGACGGGTTGGCGGATGGCGCCGAACCTGGCCGTCAGTATCGGCCGGATTGCCGTCGAAAGTAAGGTCTTCCCTCTCTATGAAATTGAGAACGGAGAGTACAAGATGACCGTAACCCATAAGAATCATCGGCCGGTGATCGACTACCTGAAACCTCAGGGCCGTTTTCGTCACTTGAAAGAAGAGAACATTGCCGTGATTCAGCAACAGGTCGATAAATCTTATGATAAACTGTTGAAAAAAGTCAAAATGAGCCAGGATGAGCTCGATTAATAAGGGGCCCAAGTATGAGTGCAGAAAGTTTAAGCCGAGAGGTTGCAGCCCTCTACAATAACAATAAGGCTAATATTATTGCTATGCTGCAAGAGCTGCAAAGCCGCAATAAAAACCGCTATCTACCGCGACCGGAGCTTGAAGCTCTGGCCGCCTGCCTGGAAATTCCGGTGGCCAAAGTCTATCGTATTGCCACATTTTTCAAGGCTTTTAACCTTGAACCCAAAGGTGAACATATGGTCAGCCTCTGTGACGGCACCGCCTGTCATGTGCGGGGTTCGGCTAAAATACTGGCTGTTTTGGAAGGGGAGCTTGGTATTGCCAATGGCGGCACAACCAGTGATCTTAAGTTTTCGATTGAGACTGTCAACTGTGTCGGAGCTTGTGCTCTGGGCCCGGTTGCCGTGATCGACGAAGAGTATTTTGGTGAATTGGATCCCGAAAAGGTTCCGGAAATCCTGAGTCGTTTTCGGAGGATATAATATCATGAAAAAGATAGAAAATGCATTACAACTGGACGCCTTTCGTAATCAGTGTGTCGCCGACCGCGAACCTGATCGGGCTATGATTGCGGTTTGCACCGGAACCGGTTGTCAGGCGCATGGTTGTGACAAAGTGGTCGATCTTTTACGCTCGGAGCTTGACAGCGCCGGTCTTAGCGATAAAATCGAAGTTAAAACCACCGGTTGTCACGGTTTTTGCGAAAAAGGGCCCCTGGCTGTAATTCGGCCGGAGGGAATTTTATATCAGCGCGTCAAAGAGAAAAATATTGCCGATATTGTCAATAAAACCATTGCCAAAGGCGAGGTTCTCGACAAACTTCTCTTTTTCGATCCGGCGACTAAAGAGCGGATCAAGTTGGAGAAGGATGTTCCTTTCTACAAACTTCAGGAACGTCTGGTTTTTGGCGACAATGGTTATATCGATCCGACCAGTATCGAGGATTATCTCGGAATTGGCGGCTATAAAGCCCTTGCCAAATCATTGACCGAGATGAATGCCGATGCGGTTGTCGCCGAAGTCAAAGAGGCGGGCCTGCGGGGTCGCGGTGGTGGCGGTTTTCCGGCCGGGCGCAAGTGGGAATCAGCTAAAAAAGTCGCTGGCGATGTTAAATATGTTATCTGTAACGCCGATGAGGGCGATCCCGGAGCCTATATGGATCGGAGTCTGCTCGAAGGCAATCCCCACGCCATTGTCGAAGGGATGATGATCGGCGCTTTTGCGATTGGTGCAACCGACGGCTATGTCTATGTTCGTAACGAATATCCGCAAGCCGTCCGCAATCTCCAAACTGCTATCGACAGCGCTCGCGAACTTGGTCTGCTGGGGGAGAATATCTTGGGCAGCGGTTTTAATTTTGACATTCACATCAGTAAGGGCGGCGGTGCTTTTGTCTGTGGAGAATCAAGCGCCTTGATCGCCTCGATCGAAGGCGAAGTCGGCGAGCCGCGAGCTAAACATATTCATATGGCTGAAAGTGGCCTCTGGGGCAAACCGACGGTCTTAAATAACGTCGAAACCTGGGCCAATGTGCCGTTGATTATAAATCGCGGAGCCTCTTGGTATAAGGGCCTCGGGACTGAAGGCAGCTCCGGCACCAAGATTTTCAGTCTCGTCGGGAAAGTCAAAAATACCGGCCTCGTTGAAGTTCCGATGGGTATCAGCTTAAGAAAAATTATCTTCGATATCGGTGGTGGTATTCCTAAAAACCGGGCCTTCAAAGCGGTTCAGACCGGCGGTCCTTCTGGTGGCTGTATTCCTGAAGAGCATCTCGATATGCCGGTTGATTTTGATGCCTTGACTGAAATCGGTTCGATGATGGGTTCCGGCGGTATGATTGTTATGGATGACCAGACCTGTATGGTCGATGTCGCCAAATATTTTGTCGGCTTTCTTAAAGGAGAGTCTTGCGGCAAGTGTACCACCTGTCGTGAAGGTCTGCAACGGATGTACGAGATTCTTGACAAAATTACGGAAGGCAAAGGAACTCTTGCCGACCTCGACCTACTCGAGGAGATGGCACCAGTCATTCAGCAGGGTTCAATGTGCGGGCTTGGCAAAACCGCACCCAATCCGGTTTTAAGTACATTGCGCTATTTTCGCGATGAGTATCTTGCCCATATCAACGAAAAACGTTGTCCGGCCGGCGTCTGCAAATCTCTAACAGCAGAAGCTCAGGCTTAAAGGGAGAGGATGATGATTGAGATAACCATAAACGGAAAAAAGAG
>JAOZQE010000064.1 GCA_029932385.1 bacterium
ATTGTTTAGTAACCGCCTCAATATCAAAGATATCTTAATTTCAGAAAGAAATCAATTATCCAGACAAAACTTGACAATTTTTTTAAATAACACTCAAGTCTGCCTCCATTGCTGATGGGCATTACCAAAGTAACATCATTGCTTTTCCCCAAACATTGCAGTATGATAAATTGCACTGCTGAAAGGCTTACAAAATGGTTACTGCAAAAGTCGCTATAACAATGGATAATTTCAATATGTCTGAAGAATATCATCAAACTTTTCCGGCCAAACATCGCGGAGCCGGGATTCTTCTGCACCTGACCTCACTGCCGGGTTCCTGGGGCATTGGTGATCTCGGCCCCGAGGCGGAAAATTTTCTTGATTTTCTCAAAAACTCCGGCCAACGTTACTGGCAGTTTCTCCCTTTAGGACCGACCAGTGCTGTTCACGGCCACTCCCCCTATATGAGTACCTCGGCCTTTGCCGGCAACCAGCTGTTAATCAGCCCCGACAACCTGCTCCGTGACGGCTGGATTGAAATGGAAGATATTGCTGCCCGGCCGGATTTTTATCAATATCTGGTTCGCTTTAACGAGGTTTTGAGCTTCAAGGAGAACCTCTTCGCTAAAGCCTTTAGCAGATTTCGCGGTAAGGCTCAGATACCCGAAGATTTCACCCGCTTCTGTGCAGACAATCTCTGGCTTGACAACTACACCCTCTATGTCGCTCTGAGTGAAAAATTCGCCGGCAAGCCCTGGTATAAATGGCCGGATAAAATCGCCCGCCGGGACCCGAAAACCCTGAAAGATGTTGCTCAGGAACTGACCGAAAGGGTTAATTACCACAAATTTATCCAGTTCCTGTTTGCCGAACAGTGGCATGAATTCAGAAAGAAAGCTAAAGCCAGAAATATTAAACTTATCGGCGATGTCCCCATCTATGTCGCCTTGGACAGCGCCGATGTCTGGGCCCATCAGGACTGTTTTCAAATTGATCCGGAAACCCTGCAGGTCGATTTTGTCGCAGGTGTGCCGCCCGACTATTTCAGCGAAACTGGCCAGATCTGGGGTAACCCACTCTATTGCTGGGGCACTCCGGAGCAACCCAACCAAGCCGTTATCACCTGGTGGCAGAGACGTCTAAAGCGTTTATCTGAACTTGTGGATATTGTCAGGATTGATCATTTTCGAGGGTTTGAAGCCTACTGGCAGATTCCGGCCGGGGCTGAAACTGCGGCGGCCGGGAACTGGGTTAAAGGGCCGGGAGCGGCACTCTTCAACCAGTTGAGGGAGACTCTGAAAAATTTGCCGGTCATCGCCGAGGATCTAGGGATAATCACCCCGGAGGTTGAAGACCTCAAAGACCACTTCGGCTTTGCCGGCATGAAGGTGTTGCAATTCGCTTTCGACGGCCAGGCTGACAACCCCTACCTGCCCTGGAATTTCACCACGACTAACACCGTCGTCTACAGCGGCACTCATGATAATGAAACAACTCTGGGATGGTATCTAGATAGTAACGTCGATGAGCAGGCCAAAATTCAGGCCCTCCGAACCTGCAACAGTGACGGCACGAATATTCATCTCGATTTTATTAAAACGGCCTATGCCTCGATCGCGGCCTTAGCAATCATTCCGATGCAGGATATTTTAGGTTTTGGCAGTGACTGCCGGATGAATCATCCGGGCTCAATCGAACGCAACTGGGCCTGGCGCTGTGCCCCTCGATTCATCACCGGAGAGATATGTACGATGCTGCAAGATATGACAGCATTTCATAATCGCCAACCGTAAATCAACCGCTGAAATCGGGTAACAGCCGGGCCGCATTCGCAGTAAAGATATTTTCCAGCGCACTTTCAGAAAATCCTAAACCGACAATTTTCTCCGCATTCGCCGCGACCCCGGGAACCCCGGGAAAGTCCGTACCGAAAATAAAACGTGTACTCAACTTTGCCATTTTCGGATAGTAGTTAAGCAGGTTCTGCGGCGGCAGGCCGGAGACATCAATATAAACATTTTCATGGCGCTGAACCATAAACTCCGCCAACTGGTACCACCAACCCCGGCCGCCGTGACATAAAATCAGACTAAGCTCCGGGAAATCGACCGCCACATCATCAAAGTCGTAAGGATCGGCATGGCGCAGGCGGGTACCGGGAAAAACTGACGTCCCAGCATGCAGCATCAGCGGCAGGTTGCGATCGCGGCAGATTTCATAAACCGGATAGAGGCGTTTATCATTTACCGGGTGCTGACAGTGAACCCCATGAATTTTCAACCCCTTAACCCCAAGCTCAAGCTGCCGTTCAAATTCAGCAACCGGATCTTTATGGATCTCAGGATTCAAAGCCCCGAAAGGTATATACTGAGGATAACGCTGACTTACGGCAATCGCTCTTTCAACCGGCAAGACCCCGGCCGTATGTAAAGCATACTCCGGCAACAAAACTCCGCCAACAACCCCCTCACCCACCAGAACTTTATGCAAAGCATCAATATCAAGCTCACCGGCTTCATTATAAATATCCCGCCAGAAAGGCCCGGTCTCCAACCACAACTGCCGCGCCTTCAACGACCACTCATAATAGTGCCCGACATGAATATGAAAATCAAATATCTTTCGCATTTAACACCTACCCTCTGACTAAAACAAAAAAACCCCACAGGTCAAATATGACCTCGTCTCCCCTTTTTTACAATACCGTCAATTTATGGTTTGAAATTAACTTTTAAGGGGTTGAATGATTTGTAATTCTTGAGCTGTACTATATTATGGTCGATCGGTGTGTGCGCCACAACGCAATCAACACGATAATTTTTTTTAAGCAGCGGTGCGACTTTGTTGAAATTCAGTTTACGCTTATCAATAGCTTCACCCGATTTTGCTTCTAAAAGGGTTATTTTCTCACCCTGCTCAATGAGAAAGTCAATCTCAACTCCATTCTGGTCACGGTAGAAGAAGAGCTCACGACCGGGCACAAGGTAATTATTTTTTATAAGTTCTAAAAGAACAAAATTTTCCCATAAATTACCTCGATGTGTATGATTATGCCAAGTTTCAGCATCGGATATGCCAAGCAGGTAACAGGCGAGACCATGATCACTGAAATAAAGTTTTGCCGCCTTAATCAGGCGTTTCCCGATATTTGTGAAAAATGGAGGTAAAAGATATATCAACCCTCCCATTTCCAGAGCGTGCAACCAGTTTTTGACAGTTACGTCTGATATCCCGACATCTTTAGCGATGCTTCGATAATTTAATAATTGACCGACCCTCGATGCAATTATTTTTACAAATCTTCTGAAATCATTGAGCCTTTTTACTTCAATAAGTTGTTTCAAGTCACGTTCGATATAGGTTCTGATATAGTTTTCAAAAAAATCTGCCGGATCCAGCTTGGGATTACTCCAAAGCTCGGGGTATCCTCCATACCAGAGACCATTATCGGAATGCTCAACCTTGCTGTTTCTCAACTCCAACGTACTGAGTGTTTCAAGATTAATAACGCTGATACGTCCAGCCAGACTTTCACTCACCTGTTGCATCAACTCAAAACGCTGGCTGCCAGTAAGGATCCATTTTCCATAAGTTTCACGGTTACTGTCAACCTGGATTTTAAGTTCCCGAAAAAGTTCGGGAACATATTGAATCTCGTCAAGAATAGTTTGTCCTTTAAATTGTTGCAGAAATTGCTGTGGTGACTCCTTTGCAGCTTCCACTTGCCGGAGGTGATCGAAAGTAACATATTGACTTTTTGGAAAAATTTTTTTCAATAAAGAGCTTTTGCCGGTTTGCCGGGCTCCGGTTACCATGACAACTGGTCGGGACTCGGCAGCTTGTAAAACTTTTTCCGTAACTGTTCGCTCAATCCACATAATTCAACTCCAACACTTAAGATAATCCAAAGTATAATATTGAACTATCTTAAAGTCAACCTTAATTATGAGGAAATTTTTTACTTATTTATCCATATAATTAAAGAGAATCATCACAAACAAAAAGAATCTGCTCATCTCCTCCCCTCCCGCCATCTATTGTTAACCGTTTTCTCCTTTCACACTTGACAGCAGAGCATCTCTCTTGTACAATTGTCTAAAGAGTGTGACTATGGTGGAGGCCTATAATGAACATAGTGATTGATACATCAGCTTTAATTGCCGTAATTGTCGCTGAATCAGAGCGTAATAAGATTGTCGAATTAACCACCGGCAACACACTCATCGGGCCGGGTTCAATTCCCTGGGAAATCGGCAATGCTTTCTCGGTCATGTTCAAGCGCAATCGATTGAGTCTGGATGAAGCACAAAAAGGGATCGCAATTTTCGCCGCCATTCCTCTGCGCTACATTGAACCGGATTTTGTTAAAGCGGTAACCATATCCAAACAGACCAATCTCTATGCATACGATGCTTATTTCATAGATTGTGCTATCAGGCAGAAAGCACCTTTATTGACTCTTGATCAAAAGCTTAAAACAGCAGCCCAAAGTTTAAATATCACAACAATGGAGGTTTAGAATGCAGGTTTATACATACTCAGAAGCTCGACAAAAACTTGCCGCAGTTCTTGAACAGGCCGAGCATACCGGAAAAGTACTGATTCGTAGAAAAGATGGCCGAACTTTTGCTCTGCTTCCGGAAAAAACAGCCTCTTCACCTTTAGATGTCCCATCAATTAAGGCAAAAGTCACATCAAGTGAAATTGTAGATATAATTCGCAATGGCAGGGAACGTTAAGCTTCCCCTGAGCCATAATCGCGGCGTGCTGCGCCAACGACAGAGCTTCGGAAAATCGTGGGTCACCATCAGGAAAGTCGCTCCACTGGCGGCATGAAGATTTTTCAAATGGGTTCTCAACTCCGAAAAACTAAACAGGTTCGAAAAACTAAACATGGTAACTAAACATGGTCAGAGTAAAATTAAATTACAAAGTACTCTTCCCACCTTCCCTCAACAGCTTAATCGGCGAATAATCGCCGAACGAATAAGGTTAGATTGTGCAAGCGGAGCGAGCCACAATCTAACCTTTTGTTGAACGAGTGATAAAAACTCTTAGTTCTCTATTTCGATAATGATCTCTTTCCTTGGTGTTCTGGGAGTTGCCCTGAAGCTGTTTAGCATATGATCAAACAATAAATCAGTGGCTGAAATCTACCCCCCCATCCAGAAAAACTAAACGGGCTTGACAAATGGATATTTGAGAAAAATATAGGCTTTTCAGATCAGATGAACGCCGGCGGAAGTTCTATATTCTTGATGCGATCATTTCAGTTGGTTACCGGATTCAACCACATGTCGCAACCCATTTTCACATCTGGGCGATCGAGCCGTTGAAGGAATACATTATCAAGGGGTTTAGCCTGGATGGTGAACGTTTGAAAAATTCCGCACTTGCTTTTTTCTCTTGAATAGGTTATTTTAGGATATGGATTAAAGATAAAATAAAGCCATATCTTAATTTTAGGCGAAGAGAGTGAAACGAGAACTTCAGGGGAAATATGTAACTATCTCAACGGTGGGCGAGAAGGCCGAGGCTTTTGTGCCCGCTCCGTTGCCGCCACTTCCACCCATCGACTGGACGCCGGAACTGCGTGTCAAGTTCGATCAGGCGCTATTGGCATTGGGGCGACTGGACAGCGTCTCGACTCTGTTGCCGGAGACCTCACTTTTTTTGTATATGTACGTTCGCAAGGAAGCTGTGCTCTCCTCCATGATTGAGGGAACCCAGTCATCGCTTTCGGATTTGCTGTTGTTCGAGTTGGATCAGGAACCCGGTGTCCCGCTGGATGACGTGCAAGAGGTCAGCAATTATGTTGCGGCACTCGATCACGGCCTGCGCCTTCTGGAAAAAGGGCTGCCACTGTCGCTACGGCTGTTCCGGGAGATTCATGGTGTTTTGCTGTCTAAAGGGCGTGGCAGCACTCAGATTCCAGGCGAATTTAGGCGCAGCCAGAATTGGATCGGCGGTAGCCGTCCGGGTAACGCCGCCTTTGTTCCGCCTCCGGCCCAGGAGGTGCTGGAGTGCATGAGCAAACTTGAACTCTTCCTGAACGATCAACCCGGCCCGACGCCAACTCTGCTTAAAGCGGCACTGGCTCATATACAGTTCGAGACGATTCACCCGTTTCTGGACGGAAACGGCCGTCTGGGGCGTCTGCTGATCACGCTGTTGTTGTGCGAACAAAAGGTGTTGCGAAAGCCGATGCTTTACTTAAGCCTCTATTTCAAAACTCACCGTTCGTATTACTACGAACTTCTCGGTAGAGTGCGTATGACGGGCGATTGGGAAGCCTGGCTCGATTTCTTTGCCGAGGCGATCATCTTTACAGCCACACAGGCGGTGGATACGGCGCAACAACTTCTCGAACTATCGAACCGGGATCGCGACAAGATCAATGATCTTGGTCGGGCGGCGGCGTCCACCCTGCAGGTTCATCGGGCATTAATGGAACATCCCATAGCCACCTCAGGCCGACTGGTGGAAAAGACCGGCATCACTTCGGCCACGGTGAACAAGGCACTCGGCCACTTGGAGCAGCTCGGCATTGTACGGGAACTCACCGAACAAAAACGAAACCGGTTGTTTAGTTACGCGGGATATATAGAGATTATGAATCATGGCACGGAACTGCCGGAGAGATAGAAAATACAATAATTCTCACGCAAAAAACAGGCGGGGTCAGGCTTGACAAAGTGGAATTTGAGAAAAATATAGGGTTTTCAGATCAGATGGACGGCAGTGGCTTTGAAGGAGAGGAAAAAGTTGCTGTCGACGGCGGGTTCTAAATCGAAGAAAGCATGATTGGTGATAACTGCGGTAAAGGTTAAAGTCTTGACTGTAAGATCGATCTCATAAAAAAATCCGTGACTGCGGATGGCGGCGACCCGGCCGGCAAAGGAGTTCTGCAGGCTTGATATGAGGGGTGTTTTGCTTAAAATCAAGTCTTCAGGACGGATGGCGATATAGCCCGAACCTGATTCCGGCTGTCGGCCAACCTTAAACTCAACCTCTTCGCAACAGGCTTTCGTAGCTGAAAATTCAACCTTGAAAAGATTTTTCATGCCGACAAAATCGGCGACTACGGCGGTCGTCGGCCGCCGGAAGATATCTTCAATCGTGCCGGTCTGTTCAAGCTTTCCCTGAGCCATAATCGCGGCGTGCTGTGCCAGCGACAACGCCTCGGAAAAATCGTGAGTCACCATCATAAAAGTGGCTCCGCTGGCTTGATGCAGATTTTTCAGATGAGTCCGCAACTCCTGACGAAAATTGGGATCGAGAGCCGAAAGCGGCTCATCCAACAGGAGGATATCGGGTTTAACCACCAGGGCCCGGGCCAGAGCCACCCGCTGTTGTTCGCCGCCGCTCAAAGTGGTGGGATAGCGGTCCAGAAGATGACCTAAACCTAAAAGCGGAATCAGATCATCAACAACCTGCATCCTTTCTGCATTTGATTTCAGGCCGGATTTTTCCCGAGACTGAAACTTAAGACCATAACGGATATTATCAAGTACCGAAAGGTGTGGGAAAAGCGCGTAATCCTGATAAACAATCCCGATACCGCGCTCCTCCGGCGGCAGATGACTGATCTTGCGCTCGTCGATATAGATCTCTCCGGCACTCTGCGGCACCAGACCCACCAGCGCCTCCAGCAAAACACTCTTGCCGGCTCCGGTCGGCCCCATCAGGGCAAAAAAATCACCATCTTCGAGAGTCAAGCTGATATCTTGCAACTTAAACTCTCCCAGATCAACCGCCAGATTTTCGATACGCAAACTCATGCGCGCCCCCGACTCTCAGATTTACGGGAGCTACTTCCGACAAGCCTTAAGGAGAGAAAAAGCAGCAGGCAGACGACAATCAGCCAGACCGCAACCGGCTGGGAATAACGCAGGCCGAATGATTGAAAACGCTCAAACATCAGAACCGGGGCAATCATCGGGTGGTAGGCGATAATCACCACCGCACCGAACTCACTGATCGCCCGGGCGCAGCACATGATTATCCCGCTCAAGATCGAACGCCAGGCCAGGGGAAAGGTAACATGGATGAAGGTTGAAAACATCGACGCGCCGAGGCTGCGGGAGACCGACTCCAGCCGGGGGGAGACCGAGGCAAAACCCTCTTTTGCCGCCTGCAGATAAAAGGGCAGGCCAACAAACGTCATAACCATAATAATCCCGGCCGGGCTGCCGACAATCTGCAGACCCAACTCGTGCATTATCCGGCCAAGCCAGAAGTTTTTTCCGACGAGCCCCAAAAGGGCGATGCCGACGACCGGATGGGGAATTACGATCGGCAGATCGACAATCGCTTCAACCAGTTTTTTCCCGCGAAATTCACTGCGGGCGAGAAGGTAGGCCAGCGGCGTTCCAAAAACAAAACAAATCGCCGCCGCACTGATGCCGGTGTAGAGACTCAGCCAGATCGAACGGTAGACCTCCGGGTCGCGAATGGTCTCCCATAATGATGCCAGCGACGGCGCCGTCAACATCCGCAAAAGCGGCACGGTAACAAAGAGCAGCACGACAAAACTGCTCGCCAAAGTCAACCAGAGAAAAGATTCTTTACGCATAAACTTTAAAAATTATTTGTCGGCTGTGACCCGCTTTTGCAGTACTTCCGGCAGGGCCGCAATCACCTTTTCATCACTGACCCGGGCCGGAACAATCGGCGGCTGCCCCATCTCTTTAAGAACACTCATACCGCCTTCGGGTGCCAGCATATAATTGAGAAATTTAATCGCTGCGGCCCGATGTGGGGCCTTATTAATAAGTGTCACACCATACGTAATTGACTTACCCTTAAGAATAATTTTTTCACCCGGTTTCTTGCCGCGGATCGCAACTTGGGCCTGGCTGTAAAAAGACTCTTTAGCGTAACTGCTGAGATTTATTTTCTCCGGCAGGCTGATAAACTTGAGCTGATGCTGGACTGCTACCGAGCGGTACTCCCAGGCATAATCTAAAGCTCCGTTTTCGAGCATGGCAATCAGTTCAACCGCTTTCGGACGAATGTTGCGTAACGGCCGATTGGCCAGCACCCGCTGATTAAGACCCGGCCGGGCATAAGCCTTTTCCGCCAGCTGCAGAACCATCAGAGCGCGATAGCCGCAAGGATCAAGGTTGGGGTCGGAATGGCCCCATGAAACCCCTTTCCGAGCCAGAATTTCCGGCCAGTTTTCAGGGCTTATCTCCTCTGCAAACGTACTTTTTTCGGTATAACAGAGAACCATCTGATTGGTTGCGAAACGCACATTCCAGGAAGCAAATTCCGGAATCAGCATCCGGTCGATTACTGAGAAATCAGCCGAGGCCATAATGTCGCAATCTTTGCCAAGATCACTAATCTTGCGGGCGCATTTACGACTGCCGCCACTCTCCCGTTGAATATCGATCCCGGGATGAGCTTCTTCGAAGGCCTTCTCCATTGCCTTAAACGGCACCGACAGGCTCCCGGCATGAAAGATTATAACTTTTTCCCGGGCCTCGGCCCGCGCCGACTGCGGCCCCAAGACCAGCACCAGCAAAGCAACGGTCAAGGCCACCTGCACCAGAACCTGAGTAATCTTTTTCATTCTAAATCTCCCAATTATAAATTATCGTAAAGCAAAAAACTTTCTCTCAAAGGGAGCGACTTATACGACTTTTTTGTTATATATTCAAGTGAAAAGTAATTTTTGGTTATCTTAGGTAATTATAATTCTGACCACATCTTTCTGATCGCTGGTTTTTTCAGAGCGCGACCGAGCCGCAGCAGATACTCTCGACGACTTATCTCACGCACCCCGAACTGTTCCAAATGCGGGGTTAAGAACTGGACGTCAATGAAATGAAAGTTACGGCGTTTAGCCAGAGCCACCAGATCGCTTAAGGCCGCTTTTGAAGCGTGGTTAACCAGAGAAAACATCGACTCAGCAAAGAAACAGCGACCGAGAGAAATCCCGTAAAGACCGCCGACCAATTTGTGATGCTGAAAAATCTCAAACGAGTGCGCGAAACCGGCCCCGTGCAGATCGATGTAGGCCGTCTGCATCTCAGGGGTTATCCAGGTACCGCTCTCATGCCGACGCGGGATTTCAGCACAGGCCCTGACGACTTCAGTAAATACAGTATCCCGGCGACAGACAAAGCCGGTTTTCTGCAGATAACGACGATTACGGCGGGAGAGATGAAATTCGGCCGGGAAAAGCAGGGCCCGGGGATCCGGTGACCACCAGAGAAGCGGGTCGCCCGGAGAATACCAGGGGAAAATTCCTTCGGCATAGGCTTTTAACAGCCGTTCCCGCGAAAGATCACCACCCACCGCCAGGAGACCCTCTTTCTCGGCAAGATGGGCGGGCGGAAAAACCGGCCGTAAATTCAAACGATAGACTGTCATTTCAGAGCCCGATCAGGCAATTTCTTTTTATTTCTGCCAGCAGCGGCCCGGCCTTGCGAATAATTTTACCACCAGCCAGAATAAAACCTTTAAGCGTTTTCTGATAAAAAATAAGCGTGCTGTAACCACCTGCCACCGGGTTTGATTCACGCCGCCACTCGTTATTATCCGGCGGTAGCTCCTTGAAACCAGCACTGATAAAATCGAGTCCGAAAATAGAGAATGAGTTACAGCTGATCCCGCCATAATAGAGACGCCGGCGCCCGGCCATATTGCAACCGGCGGTAAAACCCTGCTCGCCGGCTGTCGGCCAGAGCGGAATCCGACCCGATTTTTGCGTGATCAAATCATAAGCTGAGGCGATATCACCAGCGGCATAGAGATCTTCAGCGAAAGCCAGACTGCGATCAACTTCAAGACCATCACTGACAGCAGCCGGAACTCCGTCAAAAAAGTTTCCATCCGCGCCCCAGTTATCTGCTACCATCGGGCTTAGAGTTTCAACTCCCTTGCCGTAGAGCAGGCCGTCAACCACCAGTTCCCGCCCCTTCGAGGTAGTCAAAAGCAACTTCTGTTGCGCCGCCGGAGCGGCTCTGACGATCTCCTCTTGCAGATTAATTGTAACCCGGTTGGCCGTCAGCCGGGTGGCTGCCAGTTCTGATCCGGCCCGGTCTAAAACCAGGGAAAGAATCCGCTCAGAAGTTGCGAAAAGTTCAACCTCAATGCCTTTTTTACGTAACGCCGCAAGGGTTTTCAGGCTTACCAGTCCAGCACCGACTACAGCCCAGAGACCTCCGGGCCGCATAAATTTCTGCATTCCCAAAGCGTCATTGAAATTGCGAAGAGTAAAGATACCGGGCAGCTCCGCCCCCGGAAAATCCGGTTTCCTGGGTTCACCGCCGGTGGCAATCAGAATGGTATCGGCACTGATCGAATCGCCGTCTGCAAATAATACCGTTTTATTCTGCGGGTCAATTTTTACGGCCGTTTTTCC
>JAOZQE010000065.1 GCA_029932385.1 bacterium
GCTCTGATTATCGTCCCGGTTTATCTGGTAATTACCCTGCTCGGGAAAACCCCGGCGTTGGAAATCATCGGCAGGATTTTTCGCCCTTTAATGGAGTTTCTCGGGCTGCCCGGTGAGGCGGTAATGGGGGTAGTTCTCGGCAACATTTTAAATCTCTACGCGGCTATCGGTGCTGTTACCCCACTCCAGTTAAATTCGAAACAGATCACGGTATTCGCTCTCCTTTTGCTGATATCACACAGCCTGCCGATCGAAGCTGCTGTCAGCCGGATGGCGGGTGTCAAAGCCTGGCCTTTTATTCTCCTGCGTCTCGGAACCGGCTTTCTCCTGGCCGCCGGACTCAATTATTTCTGGGTCTGATATGGATATTTCCACTCTTCTGATTATTATTGGTGAGGGTTTAACCGGAGCCGGCCGTCAGGTTTTACAAATCGCTATCATTGTCATCCCCCTGATGGTAGCCATGCAGTTTCTCGAAGAGTTAAAAATTCTTGAGAAGGTTTCACGCCGGCTCGAAAAAGTGGTTTCCGTGATCGGGATCTCCGGAGCCGGAGCTCTGCCGTTGCTGGTGGGCATGACCTTAGGGCTTGCTTATGGCGCCGGAATGATCATCAAATACGGTCGGGACGGTAAACTGACCCAGCGAGAAATGATTCTGATAATCACTTTCCTCTCTTTAAACCACTCTCTTTTCGAAGATGTCCTGCTTTTTGTCGCAATTGGAGCTCAGGGAACTATCCTGCAAATCATTCGTATGGTTGTCGCCGTCTCATTTACCGCCGCCCTGGCCCGCTTTATCAAACCTGAAACCGATCAACAGAAAGAAACCTGAAATTCTTAATAACCGACACTGTATCAATAAGAAATTTTCCAACCGGAAAACTTCTTCCATCTATTCGCGACAACGTTCCCGGGCTCTCTGTGCAGAACGTTGCATTGAATTCTGCTGCCGACGGATTTCATCTTCACTGCTCAAAATCAGAGGAGCAACTTCGAGAGCTCTGCCGTTTTCATTAAGAGCAACAAAAGTCAGGTAGGCTGAAGCCGTGTGCTGAGTTTCTCCGCTGCTCATTTTCTCACTCTCTACCCGCACCCCGATTTCCATCGAGCTGCGCCCCACCATATTGAGTGAGGCTGTCAGAGTAACCAGATCCCCGACATAGACCGGGTGATGAAAATCGAGCCGGTCTATCGAGGCGGTAACAACATTACTGCGGGCATGACGAATAGCGACAACCCCGGCAGCATTGTCGATAAGCTTCATGATCACGCCCCCATGAATATTACCGGAGGGATTGGCATCTTGGGGCTGCATCACGTGAGAGAGGGTCACCATACTCTCAGAAACTTTCCTGGCTTCCATTGTTTTCCCTTTTTTAAAATAGCTCAAATTCAACGTTTAGAATTCAACACCGGTTGTCAGATAATAACTTCTGGATTACTCATGCTCATACTTTCCATTATAGGAAATTTTTTATCTCTGCAACAGATGAGACCTTACCCACCGCTTTAACCTGACCATCGATTGCCAGAGCCGGAGTCAACATGACTCCAAAAGCCATAATCTGATTAATATCGGTAATTTTTTTTATCTCACAATCAAGTTGCAGCTCAGAAACTGCCTGACCGGCATTTTCAGCCAGTTTTTCACATTTCTGGCAGCCGGTACCAAGAATTTGAATCTCCATTATCTAACTCCTTTTTTTATTATCACAAAAACTTCCTTAACGACCAGCCGACATGGTCTTAAACAGATTATCTGTCGCTGGCCTGACCACAAGTTTTTACCGTGACATGAATGAGAGTGGCGGCACAGATATTTGGCTATACAGCCAGATAATCTCTATTGTCAAGATTGAATTATCAACAAAGAAAAAGCCTGACCGATCGGGCCAGGCTTTTTCATAAAAAACTCTTTGCAACATAACTAATCAACTATCTTTCTATGCTTCCCAAAGACCATGCAGATTACAGTAGGATCGCGCAGTCAAAGAAGCTGCATCTGTAGTAAAACAGGCTTCAGGGACATCTCCGGGATTTAAAAATTTCCGAAAGACACAGCCATCAGCAATCAGTTCGATAAACTCTATATAGTGTTTATCTTCCATCGGATGGGCTATGCTGCCAACTGTAATTTTAACCCCTCCGGCAACCTTTTCGATCACCGGAACATGTTTCTCCTGAGACGCATCAACGGCACCGGCTTCTACCAGAACCATTGCCTCATTACAACAAGTTAAATCATCCGCACCGATATCCAGCACTTCAACCAATGCTCCGCAAAGCTCACATTTGTAGATCAGATTCTGTCCTTCAGCCATGTCCGCCTCCTGAAAATAAATTTTTGATTTTCAATGAATTAAGCAGATTCAATCCTCTGCCATTCACAACTTCAACTTAAAGTAAACATAACAAACAAAGTATACTTTGTCAAGATAAAAGATTTACTGCGGTTGCGGCAACACATAAAAAAGAATTGCAAAAAAATGACAGCAACTGCCACAGATTACAAAAAGATGCCAGATTGCGTGATTATAAGGCAGTTTTTTCCAAGCGTAAAAGATGCAGCCAAACGTATAAAAAAGTCCCCCTATCAGAAGCAGAGTCGTCCCTCCCCGTTCGACCATTGCCATAAGCGGCTTAGCCGCGACAACGATAGTCCAACCCATCCCGAGATATAGCAGAACAGAGGCTAAACGAAAACGGCGCAGAGAAGTACACTCAACAATAATCCCGAAAAGTGCCAAACCCCAGACTATGGCAAAAATAGACCAACCCCACGGCCCTCTGAGATTTATCAGGGTCAGAGGTGTGTAGGTTGCCGCAATCAGAACAAAAATTGAGATATGATCAAAGATTCTGAAAAGTGCTTTAAGTTTCTCCTTCCTGAAACTGTGATAGAGAGTCGAAGAAGTATATGTTAAGACAAGACCGACGCCGAATACCAGTGCTCCAATAATACTCCAGGAGTCACCATAATTCCATGCGTTATAGAGCATCACAATCAATGCTATTAGCGAGAAAAAGATACCGATGCCATGAGTGACACTGCTGGCAATCTCCTCTCTTGATGAATAGCGCTTTACGTCGGTCGTTGTCTTACTCAAAATTACAGCATCTCGTAAATTCCGGCGGCACCCATACCGCCGCCGATACACATTGAAACAATCCCGCGTTTAGCTTTGCGGCGCTGCATCTCATGCAGAAGCTGGGCCGTCAATTTAGCTCCGGTACAACCTAACGGATGACCTAAAGCGATAGCCCCGCCGTTGGGATTGATATCACCGTCCCAATAGCGTTTTTCGATCTTGCTTTCACGCAAGGAGTAGATAGCCTGTGAAGCGAAAGCTTCATTGATCTCAAAAAGATCAATATCTTTCATCTTTAATCCCGCCTGTTTCAGCACCTTGGGAATGGCAACTGCAGGACCAATCCCCATAACTTCAGGCCGACATCCGGCCACGGCAAAATTGGTCATTTTGGCGATAGGCTTAAGACCCAAAGCCTTGGCTTTTTCAGCACTCATGATCAGTGAAAAAGCAGCCCCATCCGTCATCTGTGACGAATTGCCGGCAGTTACAATGCCACCCGCTTTAAAAGGTGATTTCAGTTTGGCCAACCCTTCCACCGTCGTCGGCCAACGCACACCGTCGTCAACCGAAAAAGTTTTGCGGGTTTTAATTCTCCGGCCTTGAGCATCGGTACTGTAGCGCCAGGCTTCAACCGGAACAATTTCATCCTCAAATTTTCCGGCCGCTATTGCTTCATAAGCGCGACGATTACTTTCGACGGCAAACTTATCCTGGTCTTCACGCGAAACCGAAAACTCATCGGCCACATTTTCAGCCGTTATCCCCATCGAAACATATGTATTGGGCAGATCACCCCATTCCGGATGAGGACGAAAAATACTACCGCCCATCGGTATATGGCTCATCGACTCAGCGCCACCGGCAATTACAACGTCAGCCCATCCGGCATTAATCTTAGCCGTTGCATCAGCTATCGCCTGAAGACCGGAAGAGCAGAAACGATTAACGACAACACCACTGACTGACACCGGCAATCCAGCCCCTAAAGCCAAAACCCGGCCCAGATTCATTCCTTGCTCAGCCTCGGGAAATGAACAACCACAAACCAGATCATCAATATCTTCGGGCTTTAACTCCGGCACTTTGGCCATTAGCCCCTTAACGACCTGAATCCCAATCTCATCACCCCGAGTCTGTGCCAAACCACCTTTTTTATATCGGCCACCGGCACTGCGAACGGTCGCCACAATTACTGCTTCTGTCATGATTATCTCCATTATATGAATTTCAATTTATTCTATCTTCTAACATTTGTAACACCTGCAAGCCAAATGTACTTCAAATAGTCGCAAGTAAGCGATTTTGTCAGGTGCAAATGACCCCATCAATTTCTTAGCGGTTTATTGTTCTTCAACATATAGATAATTCGATCCTGAGTTTTAGACTCACCGCAGAGACTTAAGAAAGCTTCTCTCTCAAGATCCAAAAGCAGCTGTTCACTGACATAAGTTCCTTCAGCACAATCACCACCGGAGAGAATCCCGGCCAGCTTGGTGGCAACATGGACATCGTAATCGGAGATGAAATTGCCGGCACGCATATTGTAAAGTACTGAATCCAACATGCCCTTGAAGTTATCACCCATTACCGGAATCATCGGTGCAACCGGTTTTTTGTAGAAATGCGACAACCCCAAAGCGATCTCTTTGGCATCATGAATCTGATGATCGCGATTGATGCTGATGGCACAATTTTTACGGATAAACCCGAGCTCCTTAGCTTCAACCGCGCTTGTAGCAACCTGAGCCATACCGATCGTCTCAAAAATCTTCTGATAGTAGGTCTGCATATTCAAGCCGCTGGCGATAGTCCCGTCAGGAATACCTTCGGTTGCCCGAATCATCAACTCTTTCGTCCCGCCACCGGCCGGTATAACCCCGACCCCGACCTCGACCAGGCCCATGTAGGTCTCTCCTGCGGCCAGACAGTAATCGCCATGCATCGAAATCTCACAACCGCCGCCCAAAGCCATGCCGGCCGGAGCCACAACCACCGGTTTATCAAGATACTTCAAGCGCATGTTGCAATCCTGAAAACCTTTGATCATCGCATCAAGTATATCCCAGTCACCTTTCTGAATTGTGACAAAGACTTCAAAGAGATTGGCACCAACTGAAAAGTTAGCCCCGTGATTGGCAACCACCAGGCCCTTAAAATCCTTCTCCACCAGATCACATGCCTGATTCAGCATGCCGACGACATCGGCATCGATAGAATTCATTTTGGTGTTAAATTCAACACAGGCGATTCCATCACCGAGATCAATCATTGCCGCACCTTCATTTTCAGCAATAATTCCACCCTTGGCTTTTAATGAAGGAAGCAGTACGATTTTGGGATTTACAGCAATTTTTACATATTTATGACTCGCAAAATCAAAAACATAGAGACCGTCTTCACGTTTTTCATAAAAACTTTTGTGCCCGGCCTTGAGCATTGCTGTAATCGCTTTTGGGAGCTTCATCTTCAAAGATTTAAAAACTGCAACTGTATCTTCAAGACCCACGGTATCCCAGAGTTCAAAGGGACCAAGTTTATGGTTATAACCCCACTTCATGGCATCATCGATAGCATTGATCTGATCACTGATCTCGGGAATCCGATTTGCGGCATAGAGAAAATTGCGACAGAGATAGGCGCGGACAACATCGCCAACTTTACCGGGACTATTGAAGAGAAATTTTAGACTGGCGGCAAAACCACCCGGCGTTTTACGAGCTTCCTTGAGTTCAGGAAAACGCGGCTTGGAAAAAGTAACATACTCATTAGTATTGTAATCGAGGGCAAGTTTAACCCTTTTTCCCTTTTTATCCTTGGTTTTTTTGTAATAACCCTGCCGGGTTTTATTACCAAGCTTGCCACTCTCAACCATTTTCACCATGAAGTCAGGAGCCTGAAAGATGTCTCGCATCTCATCATCAGGCACGGCATCATAAAGATTTTTCATGACATGCATGCCGGTATCAAGACCAACCAGATCCATGGTTCCACAGATCGCCGAACCGGGCCGGCCTAAGGCTTTGCCGACAATCGCATCAAGCTCGGGAATCGTCAATTCCATTTCCAACATCAGAGTTATGGCATTGGAGATATCAAAGACGCCGATCCGGTTAGCGATAAAATTGGGTACATCTTTACAGACAACAATCCCTTTACCTAAGACTTCTTCACCGAAAGTTGACATGAAATCAACAACTTCAGGTTTGGTTTCAGGGCCGGGAATGATCTCCAACAGTTTCATGTAGCGTGGCGGATTGAAAAAATGAGTTCCTAAAAAACGTTCCTTAACCGAAGCTGAGAGCTGTGATCCGACCTCATTAATCGGCAAACCGGAAGTATTACTGGAGAGAATACAGTCAGGGCCGATCACTTTTTCGACTTTGGCCAGGAGTTCATGTTTGATTTTTAAATTTTCGATAACAACTTCGATAACCCAATCAACTCCGGCCAGCTTATCGAGATCATCTTCAAAATTTCCGGTTTTAACCAGTTTAGCCACAGATTTTGCGTAAAATGATGCAGGTTTAGATTTGATTGCACCTTTCAAGCCTCCTTCGGCAAAACTGTTGCGCCAGGCCGGGCTCTCTTTGGTCAGCCCTTTGGCTTCATCCGCAGGTTTCAGTTCAAAAGGAACAATATCAAGCAGTAAAGTTTCAATCCCGGCATTTGCAAGATGGGCTGCAATTGTTGCTCCCATCACTCCGGCCCCAAGAACTGCTGCCTTCTTAATCTGGTATGTCATGGATCTAACCTCCTTTAAGTCAGGTTTATTTTTTTAATTTAACAAATGTATTTATTGCTCTATCCAAGCGAAGCATCCAGCATTTCAACCGGGGTACGGTCTCCGGCGAGGATACCGAGACAACGGCCTTTGACAGTTGGCAGAATGGTCATCGCGAAATAGCGGGCTGAAGCGATTTTCCCTTCATAGAAAGCAGCTTCACTGTTATTACGTGCGAAAGCCCGCTGATCAGCCTGTGTTTCAGCACCATTTTCAGCATAAATTTTATTCAATGCTTTTTTTGCAACCTGAGCTGCCTGCAACAGCTGCCAGCCGACCAGAAGATCGCCAAAAACTTCAAGGAATGGACGGGCGTTCAAAATAGGTAAAATCATTCCAGCGCCTTGCACCCAATCCTTAAACTGCAAGGTTACCCCACCGACAGCCTCCACAGCTTTACCTAAAGAGGCTCCCAACATAGCAAAATCGGAATCAGAAGCCAGAATCGCCGCAGTTGTGCCGATCTCTTCGAAAAGTAATTTTATGCTGGCACCGCGATTTTGTGCTAGTTTACGACCGACCAGATCGAGCGCCTGAATTCCGTTGGTACCTTCGTAGATAGTAGTAATTTTAGCATCACGCAGATACTGTTCGACAGGGTATTCAGAACAGTAGCCGTAACCGCCGTAGACATCCATGGCATAAGAGCAAATTTCAATTGATTTATCGCTGGAAAAAGCTTTACAGACCGGAGTCAGAAGTTCGACGATCCCACTCCACTTTTTCTTCTCAGCCGCATCTGTAATAATCTCGGCCTGGTCAAAAGCAAAAGCAACATAATAGTTAAGTGCCCGAATACCCTCAACGTATGACTTCATCCATAACAAAGTACGACGAATGTCGGGATGTTCGATAATGGTTACGGGTTTGGCATCGGGGTTAGTCATGTCCCAGATTGCCCGGCTCTGAATTCGCTCACGAGCATAATCACGAGCATGTTCAAAAGCCGCCGTAGCGCAACCCAAGCCTTGAACACCGACCTCAAGGCGGGCTTCATTCATCATATGAAACATAATCTCCATACCCTGACGTTCATTGCCCAGGAGTTCACCATAACATTTATCTTCTTCACCAAAGTTAAGGGTACAGGTAGCCGAACCTTTGATCCCCATTTTGTGTTCTATATTACCGGTAATAACATCATTGGGCTCGCCCAATGAGCCATCATCATTAACCATTATTTTCGGGACAATGAAGATCGAGATACCATCGGTACCGGCCGGGTCACCTTCGATTCGTGCCAAAGCCGCATGAATATTGTTCGAAGTCAAATCATGATCACCACTTGAGATAAACGATTTCACGCCGCTGATCAAGTAGCTCCCATCCGCCTGCTTTACGGCTTTGGTACGCAAAGCCCCGACATCACTACCGGCGCCCGGCTCAGTCAACCCCATAGTTCCGCCAAATTCACCGGAATACATTTTTTCCATGTATTTTTTCCGCTGTTTATCGGTGCCGAATTTCTCAATCAGAGCCCCCGCCCCACAAGTTAAGCCGGGATACATCAACAGAGGGTAGTTGGCCGCACTAAAGAGTTCAGCACATGCAGTAAACAGACTTAACGGCATCCCTTGACCACCTACTTCAGGATCCCTGGCGGCGCAGTTCCAACCCGCTTCACAGATTTTCTTATAGGCATCGTGAAAACAGGCAGGCACCTTAACCTTGCCATCGACGAAAGTACAGCCCTCTTTGTCGCCCTCAGTATAGGTCGGTTCCATCACATTAACTGCCAACTTCTCCGCTTCACCGAGCATCATATTGGCATCATCGAGTGTATAATCGCCAAATTTCTCGGACTTAAAGAGCTTGTCGATACCAATCTGTTCAAAAAGAATAAATTTCTGATCTCTGACATTAACCAATCCGTTTCCCATAATCTCTCTCCTTACTGATAACTTGAGTTTAAATGAATCAATAAATACTTATATATCTATAAATGACTGAACACTCACTCATTTACCACGGTAAAAAAATAACTTGAACTATGCTGCTACATCAACAATCAAAGCCCGGCGCAAAATATAAAGAACGTCATCAATCAGCTCTTTCACATCATACTGACGACGGCTCAAAACCCAACAACTGACAACTTCGTCAATGGTACCAAATATAAGTTTACGGGCAATATTAGCATTTATTAAACTATCAATAACCCCCTCCTTCTGCCCCTCAGCAACAAAATTTTCAATTAAAAAATAGAATTTTTTCAATGGGATGGCAATTCCATGACGTATATTGTTGCTGGACTGACGCAACTGAATCTGGAGGAAATTAGCCAGAACCCGGTCGTTGCCCAAAGAGCTCATATGATAACGGACTAAAACCTCAATTTTCTCCCATGAATTCGTGCACTCTTCGGTTAACTCTTCAATATCTGTAATCAGACGATTGATCTTCTCCTGAAAAACCGAGATCAAGACCTCTTCCTTGTTGGCAAAATAGAGATATATTGTTCCATCGGCAACATTGGCTTTACGGGCAATCTTTGAAACCGGACAGTCATGATAACCATATTCGGAAAATGCCTCCAAAGCCGCCTCAATAATAGCCAGATACTTCGCCCGCTTACGCGGGTCATCTGGAATCCCTTTAGGCTCCAGAGAGTTCTCTGCTTTCATATTAGTTTTCATATAGGGCATCAAGCTCCTGCTGAAATTTTGCGGTCACAATTTTACGTTTGAGTTTTAGGGTCGGAGTCACCTCGTTATTATCCATCGTGAATTCACCGGATAAGATCACGAATTTTTTGACCTGTTCATAGCCGGGAATATTGTTTTCATTCTGGACTTTCTCAATTCGCCGTCCAATCATCGCCCGAATTTCAGGATTTTCCAACAGACCCTTAATGTCAACAAAAAGAATATCATTTTTCAAAGCGTACTCTTCAACTCTTTCGAAGTCAGGCACCAAAAGGGCTGAGATGAACTTCATCCGGTCACCGTACAGCATCGCCTCGGATATATATTTATCCATTTTGAGAAGGTTTTCAAGATGTTGCGGAGCAATATTCTTACCCCCGGCGGTAACAATAATATCTTTCTTGCGATCGGTTATTTTAAGATAATTATCACTGTCGAGTTCGCCCACGTCACCAGTATAAAACCAATCGTCAATAAAAGCTTCAGCAGTGGCGGCCGGGTTATTATAGTATCCCAGGGCGATATTCGGCCCCTTGGCCAAAATTTCACCATCCTCGGCGATCTTGATTTCAACCCCTTCAAGCACCGGCCCGACCGTACCGAATTTCATATTATCAAAATAATTAACGGCAAGTACCGGTGCGGTTTCGGTCAGCCCATAACCCTCAAAAATAGGGTAACCAGTACCGCAGAAAAATTCAGCAACCTTCTGCGGCAACGGAGCTCCACCGGAGATAAAGAAACGCAGTTTCCCACCCAGCTTATCACCAAGTTTTCCGAAAACCAGTTTACTGGCAAGACTATGCTGCCATTGTAAAAATCCGCTGGGCTGTCGTCCTTCGCGCTCACAGACTGACATTTTTTCCGCCAGATTAAAAGCCCAGAATGCCAGACGTTTTTTGAGCCCGGTACTCTGCTGTGCCCCGTCAAAAATACGATCATAGATTTTTTCAAAGAGCCGCGGCACACTGATCATAATTGTCGGATGAACTTCGGTCATATTCTGCGAAACCTGATCAATAGATTCAGCATAGGCAATTACTGAACCATTATAGATCGGCATATAATAGCCAGACATCCGTTCAAGAACATGACTTAAGGGAAGATGTGAGAGAAAGATATCCGTCGTATCGACTCTGACACATTTACTGCACGCCGCCACATTGCTGATGAAATTATTATGCGTCAGCATCACCCCTTTCGGGTCGCCGGTGGTTCCTGAAGTATAAATCAATGTCGCCAGATCATTCTCATCAATATTCTGCCAGATTGCCTCCAGGCGCTCGGCATTCTTTGTTAACCATTGCCGACCGGTATCCATCAGCTCACTTAAAACTATAACCTGGTCGTGGTTGCGTAAATTAGCAGGAATATCTTCGTCAAAAACAAAAATCTTTTTCAAATTGGGACAATTATCTATAATTGCAAGCCCTTTCTCAAGCTGTTCGGCTGAGGAGACAAAAAGAAAAACCGCTTCGGAATCTTTAATTATATATTCTACCTGGCTTACAGGATTAGTCGGATATATGGGTGAATCAGCACAGGCACAGGCTAAAATCGCCAGATCAGCAAAAGCCCATTCCGGACGATTTTCAGAAAGCAGGGCCACCTTCTCGCCACTCTGCAGGCCCTCAGACAGCAAACCGCCGGCGATAGCCTCAACCTTCGAGGCCCATTTACTCCAGCTGATTTCAGTATACTTTCCGTCACGTTTGACCAACATTCCTGGTTTATCCTGAAGCCGCCGAGCCTGTTCGAAAAAGATCTGTACCAGATTCAATTTAACACTCCCTAAAATAAATTATTTTTACCCTGCTTCCTAGTCATCA
>JAOZQE010000188.1 GCA_029932385.1 bacterium
ATCATCGGGAAGAAGGTGACATTAAGTCCGAGTTCGCTGCCCATTTTAAAGCCGATGACTGAGATTGCTAGGTAGATGATGATGACAAAGACAAGTATGGCTGAGATCCGCGGCACCAGCAGCAGGTTAAGATGGCTCAGGAGCGAGCGCAGCATTAAACCGACACAGACGACTATGATGAAGAGGGCGAGGCCGACCAGCAGGGTAGTCTGGAGAAAGGAGAGGGCAATCAGGATCGGCATAAAGGTTCCCGAAGTCTGAATCCCGACCAGGTTTCGCAGAATTACCACAATCAGGGCCCCGAAAGGGATCAGCAGGAGCAGTTTGAAAGTGTTCTGGCTCGACAGGGGCAAGCTGTAGATAGAAAAATTTACCAGCCATGACTGCTTGTGGTGCCCGCCTTTGATAGCGGCATTGTTAGCCAGAATTCTGGATTCTATCGAGGAAAAACGAACCTTGGCGTTACTGCCGCCTTCGATTTCAACCAGTGATTCATTGTGCCGCTGCCAGAGCAGAAAAGTATCCTGGTTTTCGACGTCGGCGGTTTTCGGATTGATCAACTGCCATTTTTTACCGTCAAATATCTCAATATATTTAGCCAGTTTGGTTTTATTGTTCTTCTTGTTCAGGACCAGCCCCCTGGCGAGTCGGCACGGAATTTTGCTTTTCAACAGGAGATCCCGAGCCAGATTTAATTTGTCGCCGGTTTCCCGCGGCATTTCCAGAAGCAGGGTGACAGCATCACTCTTTTCCGGTGCGTTAAGGGCATTGATCAGGCTTACACTATTTTCCACCACACTTTTTTTCGGGTTCTGAGTAGCTTTAATAAGGTTGTCTGCGGCCTTCAGATAGGAGTCTTTAAACGGCTGGCTCGGTAGAGCCAGCACGGGTTTGGCCGCTTTTTTCTTCTGGGCGCTCCGGTGCCGGTAGATTGTGGCCCGGTAGTAGATATGGTGGGGGCCCTTTTTTGGGTTTTTACTGCTCCAGACAGCCCGGCTGACACCGTCATCATCTTTGACAACACTGTATTCATAATTTGATGCTTGCTGCATGCTCTCGGTGACTGTAAGGCCATAGTAGTTGTCCGGTAGATTAAGTGATATTTTAATCGGGCCGCCATCGGTCTTAAAATCAATACGGCTCTCAACCGTCCAGATTTTGACTTCACTGTCGGGGTTGAAAGAGAAGCCTAAGACCTGCACCTTGTAGATCGTGATGCCTACGCCTAAAGCTATCAGGATAACGATTAACAGGGTCAGTTGTAGTTTGTTGGTCATTTTTTTTCTCCACTCAAGGGCGATAGAACATAACTGCGGTTGACATCAACAATTGCCGTATCTGCCAGGAAAGAGCGGCCAATAAGAACCGGGTATTTGAAATTGCTGCGATCAACGAGTGAAAAAGGGGTCGTCTTTTTGATTTTTCCCATGGTTACCTTGAGATTGACTACCGGTCGACTTTGAACATCAGCTCCGTGACGTTTAACTTTGATGGTACGGTGAACCGGATAGTTCATTTTGGTTTTGGCTCCTGAGGAGTTGACCAGATTGAAACGGACCCATTTTTTACCATCGCGTTCATAGCGGACTATGTCAAGCGCGTGGATAGACGAGGTCGTGGCCCCGGTATCAATCCGGGCCTTTAGCCGGATATTGTTCGGCTTGATGGTGATATATTCGGTTTCGCCGATAATTATAAGTTTTTCGCCGTCGCTTTTGATGGTAGTCGGTGGTGCCGGTTTTGGTGCGGGTACCGGAGCGACTTTTTTCTCCGCTTTTTCAGGTGCCGCTTTGACCTCTGTTACGGTTTTTTCAGGTACGATCTTTTTCACTGGCTCCTTAATCTGAACAGCCGGGGCTGGGATATCCTCTCTTTGACCGGCACAGGCACCGAGGCCGAAGCTTGCAATAATTAACAGTAGAAAAATTTTGTGATTGATTTTCATGATTCAGATCCTTTTTTCCCGATGGAGTCAGATTGTTTTCCGGCGGCTATTTTCTGCCGCCCTTATTGATGTCGATATCAACTATAAAATCTTTACTGAGCCAGTCCCGGCCGATTAGTAGTTTATAGGTCATGGTGTCGCGGTTACGGAGATTGACATTGATAACTTTGTTACTTCCCTGCCAGCGCAGGGTCAAAGGGATCATGTAGCGGACTTCAACTCCCTGGGCGTTGCGAACCTGCAGAGCATCAACAATAGTAGTCTCCAGGTGTTTTTTCTCACCCTTTTCATTGATCAGGGTCAGGGAGATTTTTTTACCGACATTTTCTTTCTTGTTGGTTGCCGGATTATCAATTTTAATGTCGAGGGCATGGACTGAAGTGGTTCGCGCTCCGGTATCGATTCGGGTTAAGAAATCCAGATCAGCCTCAACCACGTGAATGGTCTCGGTCGCTCCGACCGTCATTTTGGTCGGTGTTTGCGGCCCGGTAGCACAACCCTGAAAGATTAAACAGGAGAAGCCGAGAAGCAGATAGAGAACGATGCTGTTGCCGTAGCGTTGCCGGCTGGTTTTTTTCATGATCAAGTCACCTTAAAGTTGTTGTAAATAATTAAAAATCGAGACCAAGGCGGCCGAAATAGAGCAGGTCGTAACTTTTTTCATCTTCAATATCTCTTTCTCCGTCAGTTTCGTATTCGTGTTCAAATCCGATTTCAAATCCCAGGCCTCGATAAAGACCGATATCAAAATGCCATTTTCCCTCCATCCAGGTTCGGTATTCTCCGAAATTATTGATTATCGGGTAGAAGATAACCTGATATGAGAGAACTTGATTTTTCAGTGAGGCCGGTTTCCAGGAGCACTCAAGGCCGAGTTGACCTTCTAAATCAAGATCGTCCTCAGTTCCCCAAGTCTTACTGACACCGAGACCGATACGGCCGGTTAAAGTGAAGTCATCCTCCCGGTAGAAATCATAGCCCGGGCC
>JAOZQE010000066.1:0-8938 GCA_029932385.1 bacterium
TAACCACCGGTCCAACCGATAACATAAGCCAGAGCAAAATAACCCTTCAAATAGAGCAGTCCGGCCATCCCGAGAAAACTTGCGGCACTCATCCAGTTACTGGCGATCGCGGCCCCAGCCCCGATCCGACCGATACCCCGGCCAGCAGCCCAGTAATCGTCCTGATCCTTGGCCTTATGACCAACCCCGATACCGATGAACGCAATAAGAACTACGACCAGAATAATCGCTGGTCCTAATTTAAAACTAGCTTCCATTGAAAAACTCCTTATTTTTTTTCAAGCCACCTCGACACTCGGCCCTGAGCCGGATGCGAAGTGCTACAGTTTTAGATCAACACTCAGACTGAATGTTAATTTCTTATGTCACCTTTACCCATGCGATCTTCGAGACCATCAATCAGGATATTAAACCAGATGCAGAGCAGGATAAACATAATAATCAGAAACTGCCCGGTAAACCAGTAGTGAAAGGGAAAGCCCAAAAACTGCATATCGGTCAAAAAGCTTTCACCCTGTGGGTTGCGCTGAACAATCCTCAGCAAAAGCTGGAAACCGTAGGTTCCGAGAGCCCAGACTACCAGAATCATAAAGATATATTTAACTTCAGTTTTCTGGAATTCACCATTAGGTTTAAAAATGTTAATGTGGTAACGATCTTCACTCATTATCTATCCCCTCCTTCTTAAGGATTGAAGTTCCTTTCTACTTCGAACTTAAAGTTGCAGCCGCATAATGATTATAATAAATATAGGATATCGAAAAAACGAAACTGCCGGGCCTTAAGTTCTGAGTCGTAAATTGACTCAAACCAGATTCTAGACTCTACTACCGTCTCAACTAATCACCCCCTTTGCGAGACAAATCCGATTTTCACCAAATATTTGCCGAGGTTGCAGGAAAATAAATCGGCAACCTCTTTTAATACCATTATCTCTAAAACATAGTAATTATAATGTCAAGAAAAAAACATCATTTTAATTTGCCAAAAAAATACTTCGCGCTCCCGTAGAATATCATAAATAAAATATTATATACATTAAATAACATCCATGATTACAGATAGTTAGATAAAATAATGGCTCTTTCAATCACATTTTAAGCATATCAAAAGAGTACTGATTAGACACTTTTACAACAATCAGAAACCTCCTGAAAAAACTTTGCAGGTGAAATTTTTAACAACCTCAATCAAGGAATAAAACAGTGGGTTTATATTTGCCAGTTCACTGTAAAAGAGGAGATTAAAAACATAATACGCAGCCCTGAAAAAGGATAAAAAAAAAGAAAACAGCTTTATAGTTGATAGAATTCCCAAAGGTGTGTATACTCACATCTTATATAGTGACAAGTGATTTTTTTTGCACTGTTTGCTGACTGAATTCTAACGAAATTTAATCAGATGTTTAAGCGGTACAATCAAATCATGTCAAACGGATAAGATATTTTCGCCCTCATTAAAGACTAGCTCACAAGTAACATTCTTCCGACAATATAACTGAAGGAACCGGTAAAAAAACATTCATGAACAATTTCCGGAATCAAGATAAACCGGGAAAAACCTTTAGGTACTGTTATGGCCCCTACTAAATCTAGCAAACGAATCGGCGAATTATTAATCAACGCCAACATGATCACCCCCGACCAGTTAAAGCATGCTCTGGCTGAACAGAAAACCTATCCCGCTCGTCTCGGGTCGACTCTGGTTCGTCTGGGTCATCTCAAAGATTATGAATTAACTACTTTTCTCAGTCTCCAGTTCGGCGTTCCGACCATCAACCTGCACGAACTCTCCATATCTGATGAAGTCACAGAATTAATCTCCAGTGAGTTAGCCAACAGACACCTCATCCTGCCAGTTAACCGCATCGGTTCGACCCTGATTATTGCAACCAGTGACCCCACAGATCTATCCGCCCTGGATGATATAAAATTTATCACCGGATACGATATCGAAACTACAGTTGCTTCAGAAACTGCTATAAAAGAGGCGATTGACCGCTTCTACGACTCATCATCGATGCTGGATGATATAATCTCTGACTTTGATGATTCCGAATTAGAGGTCGTGCAGGGAGAGGATGATGGTGATTCCTCGGATCTGCGCCAGGAGGTTGAAGATGCGCCGGTAATCCGTCTCGTCAATAAAATCATAGTCGACTCGATAAAACGTGGTGCCAGTGATATTCATGTAGAACCTTTTGAAAAGTTTTTCCGGGTCCGCTACCGGATTGACGGAGTATTATATGAAATCATGAAACCGCCGCTGCGCCTGAAAAACGCCATCACATCACGTATCAAAATCATGGCCGAACTTGACATTGCCGAACGCCGCCTGCCTCAAGACGGGCGTATAAAAATGAAACTCAGCAAAGGCAAATCGATGGACATGCGGGTTTCGGTTCTGCCCACCCTTTTCGGTGAAAAGATCGTTATGCGCCTGCTGGATCAATCCAACCTCCAGCTTGACATGACCAAACTCGGCCTGGAACCAGAAGCCCTGGAACTGGTTGATGACGCAATCCGACAACCTTACGGCCTTATTCTCGTGACCGGACCAACCGGGAGCGGGAAGACTACGACCCTCTACTCAGCTTTAAGTGAACTCAACAAGATTTCGGAAAATATCATGACCGCTGAAGATCCGGTCGAATTCAACCTGGAAGGTGTTAACCAGGTTCAGGTCCGGGAAAACATTGGTTTAACCTTTGCTGCAGCTCTGCGCTCTTTCCTGCGGCAGGATCCGGATATCATCCTGGTAGGTGAAATGCGTGACCTTGAGACGGCTGAAATAAGTATCAAGGCATCACTGACCGGACATCTGGTTCTCTCGACCCTGCACACCAACGATGCCCCGAGCAGTGTCACCCGGATGATAAATATGGGAGTTGAACCATTTCTGATCGTCTCGTCTGTAAATATTATAATCGCCCAGCGTCTGGCTCGAAGAATCTGCCCGAAATGCAGTACCAAAAAAGAGATTCCGGTCAGCACTTTAATCGAGAACGGGATGGATCCTGAAACTGCCGAAAATACCACTTGCTTAACGGGTAAAGGTTGCGATAATTGTAACCATACCGGCTACCGGGGACGGATTGCACTCTACGAAGTCATGACTTTCGGAGATGAAGTTAAAGCCGCAGTTCTGGACGGTGCTAACTCGATGGAGTTAAAGAATATTGCACTTAAGAACGGTATGAAGAGTCTGCGCCAGAGCGGTCTCAGCAAACTTGTCGAAGGAGTTACCAGTTTTCAGGAAGTTTTAAGGGTAACCGCCCGGGATTAACCGCCCGGGAAACACACATAATCAACCTACTATTTACGGAGCAACACTATGGCAAGTTTACATGAGCTTCTAAAAACTATGATTGACCGAGGGGCCTCCGACCTTCACCTGACGGTTGCCAGCCCCCCGCAGATCCGGATCGACGGAGTTCTTGAGCCCCTGGATCTGCCGCCTCTAACTGCGGGCGAAACTACCCAGATGTGCTACAGTGTCCTGACTGACAGCCAGAAACACCGCTTCGAGAAAGAGAATGAACTGGATCTCTCTTTCGGGCTTAAAGGGGTCAGCCGCTTCCGGGCCAACATCTTTGTCCAGCGCGGCACTGTCGCCGGTGCCTTCCGGGCCATCCCCTACGAAGTAAAGCCCTACCATGAACTCGGCCTGCCTCCAGTAATCCAGGAATTGCTCCGCAAACCCAGCGGCCTGATTCTGGTAACCGGCCCGACCGGTAGCGGCAAAAGTACGACTCTGGCATCGATGATTGATCAAGTCAACGAGGAACGGCATGAGCATATCATTACCATTGAAGATCCAATCGAGTTTATTCACACCCATAAAAACTGTATCGTCAATCAACGTGAGGTTAAAGCGGATACCGAAAACTTCAGCAAGGCGCTACGTTACATTCTGCGTCAGGATCCGGATGTAGTTCTGGTCGGTGAATTACGCGACCTTGAAACCGTAGCTTCAAGCCTGACTGTGGCCGAAACCGGCCATTTAACTCTGGCGACTCTGCATACCAATTCCTGCGCCCAAACCATCAACCGGGTCATCGACATTTTTCCCTCGCACCAGCAACCGCAAATTCGTTCGCAGCTCTCTTTCGTCCTCCAGGCGGTCATCTCCCAACAACTTATACCTCATCGTAACGGCAATGGCCGGGTTCTTGCATTAGAACTGATGGTACCCAATGCGGCTATCCGCAACCTGATCCGGGAAGACAAGGTACACCAGCTATATTCGCAGATGCAGGTCGGGCAGAGCCGATTCTCGATGCAAACCATGAATCAGTCTCTGGCTACTCTCTATCAAGGCGGCAAAATATCCCTTGATGATGCTTATTCCAAAAGTAATGATCTGATGGAATTGAAACAGATGCTGGGACAGATGGTCTGAAAATTAAACCCAAAACGCTACAGCAAAAAAGTTGATCTGCAGAAAAACTTAAGGAAACATTATGGACACATTCAAATGGCAGGGCAAAAACCGCCAGGGCAAGAAAGTTAAGGGTGAAACTGAAGCACTCTCCGAAAGCATTGTCACCCTTAACTTGCGGAAAAAAGGCATCACCGACCTCAAGGTCAAAAAAAAACCTAAAGACATTGAAATCAATCTGCCCTTTTTTAAGGCCAAGGTACCCGAGAAAGATGTCGTTGTCTTTACGCGCCAGTTTTCTACCATGATCAATGCCGGCCTGCCGATCATTCAATGTCTCGAGATCCAGGCGGCGCAACAGGAAAACAAAGAGTTTAAGAAAGTTTTGACCGCGATCAAAGGTGATGTTGAAACCGGAGAAACTCTGGCTGATGCTTTGCGAAAACATCCTACGGCCTTTGATTCACTTTACTGTAACATGGTCGAGGCGGGTGAAACCGGCGGCGCTCTGGATGTCATTTTAGGCCGCCTGGCCGTGTTCATGGAAAAGAACATGAAGCTCAAAAAACAGGTCAAAGGTGCTCTGATCTACCCGGCTTCAGTTGTCGCGGTCGCGATTATCGTTATCGCTATCATGATGATTTTCGTTATCCCGGTATTCTCAAAAATGTTCTCCAGTTTCGGCGCCGAGCTGCCACTTTTGACTCAGATCATTGTTAATATAAGCGCCTTTATGCGCAATAATATAATCTTTATTGTTGCGGCTATCTTTATCATCAGCTTTACACTCAAGAAAACCTACCAGAAGAGTGACAAGGCCCATCATTTTTTCGATAGCATGTTTTTGAAAATGCCGATCTTCGGAATGCTGCTGCGTAAGGTTGCAGTTGCCAAATTCACCCGAACTCTGGGAACCATGATCTCCAGCGGGGTGCCGATTCTGACATCACTGGAGATTGTTGCCAGGACAGCGGGAAATGTTGTTATTGAAAAAGCGATTATGAACACCAGGGAAAGTATCAGCCAGGGTAAAACCATTGCCGAACCTTTGATGGAAAGCGGCATTTTCCCGGCTATGGTAGTGCAGATGATAGCGGTCGGAGAGACTACTGGCGCACTCGACCAGATGCTGAATAAAATTGCCGATTTCTACGATGACGAAGTTGACGTGGCAGTCAGTGCCATCACCTCCCTTATCGAACCCCTGCTGATGGTCTTTTTAGGCGGCATTCTCGGAACCATGATCGTCGGTATGTATCTGCCGATTTTCAAATTGGGCGAAGTCGTCCATTAGCGCCCTACAGGCTATGCCAGCATTAGATATGAAAAACTGGAGGTTATTAAAAAATCACTGCCTGCAGAGTTAAAACCGGGGCTATAGAGATTGTAAAAATGAGATGAATACAAGCAACCGCAACCGCCCCTTAAAAAACCTCCTGATTTTCCGTCTCCTGCTGGTCACACTCCTGCTCGGGGCTCTGATTCTTTTTGAGTTCATCTGGCCCAAAGAACAGTCAACTCCGGTACCGGTTCCGCTTTACTGCTTTATTGTTATAACCTATATCCTCAATATCTTTTACATTGTAATCCTGCCCAGAGTAGTCAGGATCGAGAGATTTATTCAGCAACAGTTGCTGGTTGATGCAACTCTGATCGCGGGGCTTCTTTTCATCACCGGTGGCTTCTACAGCCTCTTTTTTCCACTTTTCTACCTCATTATTCTGGGCGGCTCGATCTATCTTGAACGCCAGCACACCATCGCTCTGCTCTTCTACTGCACGTTTCTCTATCTCTTAATAGTCTGCGCCCATATCTTTAACCCGTTACAGAATTTTCTCCCCCTGCCGCAGCTCGTCAACAGCAGCCGCAAAATTGTTTCCGAGCTGTTTTTCAATTTGACCCCTTTTTATCTGTCAGCCTTTATTCTCAGCCTCATCGCCAAGGAACGCCTCGACACCCGAAAACGCCTCCAGAAGACAAGTCGCGATCTTAAAGAGTCAAAAGACTTAAATAAACACATCATCGCCTCTATTGACAGTGGCCTGATAACGACTAATCGTGAACTCGCAATCAGCTCAATAAATCTCGCCGGTGCCAATATTTTAGAAGTTAATCGCGACCAGGTGTTTAATGCCGACCTGCGGAATATCATCCCCAATCTTAAAACAGCAGAGATCATACCCGGCCGCCAGCGGCAGGAGATCATATACTTAAATGACAAGGGGCAGCAGCGCATTCTCGGTTTTTCATTCGTGCCTTTAATGAAAAGTCCAGGCCACAACATCGGCTGGATTCTCATTTTCCAGGACTTAACCGATTTAAAAAAAATAGAGCTACAACTTCAGGAAGCCCGAAAAATGGCCGCAATAGGCCGTCTGTCCGCCGGGATTGCGCATGAAATCAGAAATCCTCTGGCCTCGATCAGCGGCTCAATTGAGCTGTTGGCTCATGATCTGTCGCCGGATAATGAAACTCATCAGCGGCTGTTACAGATTGTCCTGAAAGAGAGTGAGAGACTTAATCACCTGATCAGTGATTTCTTAAGTTTTTCCCGACTTGAGGATCGGCAACACACAGATACCGACATAATCAATATCCTGAAAGACATGGTTTTTCTATTTCGCTCCCAGTTCCCAGAAACCAGATTTAATGAAGAGTTTCACGGGAATAGCTTCATAATTAAAGCCAGTCCGGAACAGCTTGAACAGATATTCTGGAACCTTCTCCAGAATGCCCTGGAGGCCATGGAAAATAGAGGCGAGATAACCATTGCCAGTATTATCGATAACCGCACACATCCCCGCAGTGGTAATCAACCCCAGATAATGATCACTATAACTGACAACGGCCCGGGGATTGATGAAAAGGTTGCTGAAAAAATATTCGAACCATTCTTTACCACTAAGGCCTCGGGAACCGGACTGGGACTCTACATCGCTTTCCAGTTAACCCAGGTCAATAACGGCAGTATCCATCTCGGAAAAAGATCTGACCGCCGAACCGGCACCTGTGCCCGCGTCAGCTTCTCCGAAAGCAAAAAAAGAGAACTCAGCGCAACTGAACCAGACAAACAAATGGTGTAAAAAATGAAGCCGAAACCATCCGCCAAGAACCCTCACATTATGGTCGTTGATGACGAACAGAGCATGTGTGAATTTCTGGAGATCATCCTCCTCCGCAACAATTACCGGGTCAGTTGTTTCACAGATGCCTTTGCCGCTGTCAGCAGTCTTGAAACAACAAATTACGATCTTGTCATCAGCGATCTTAAAATGCCCATGATGAGCGGCCTTGAAATGCTGCGCACCGTCAAGAAAAAAAGCTCGACAACTGAAATGATAATGATCACCGCATTCGCTTCAACGACATCGGTTATTGAAGCCATGAAAAATGGTGCCTTCGATTATATTAATAAACCGTTTAAGGTTGACGAAATTCTTCTGACCATTGAAAAAGCCCTTAAAAATTCACAACTGCAGCGGGAAAATCTGCGGCTGCACAAAGAGCTGGAAAAACGTTTTGGATTTGACAACCTGATTGGTAAAAGCTCATCGATGATGAAAATCTATGAGGTCATCAAACAGGTTGCTCCGACTAAAACCAACATCCTGATCTGCGGCGAATCCGGCACCGGTAAAGAGCTGATAGCCCGAGCCATTCACTTCTCAGGCCCCAACCGTGAGCAACCTTTTGTCGCGGTTAATTGCGCCGCCATCCCGGAACAGCTGCTTGAGAGTGAGCTTTTCGGACACACCAAAGGTGCATTTACCGGTGCGGTCAGTCAATCTGAAGGGTATTTGGGGGCTGCCGACGGAGGTACCCTCTTTCTCGATGAGATTGGCGAACTTCCTCCGGCATTACAGGTTAAAATATTACGGATGCTCCAGGAGAAATGTTTTCAAAAGGTTGGCAGTCCAAAAGAGATCAGTGTCGACTTGCAGTTTATTGCCGCCACCAATCGCGATCTTATGGCAGCAGTCGACAGTGGTGAATTCCGCCAGGATCTGTTTTACAGACTCAATGTCATTCGCATCGACCTGCCGCCGCTGCGACAGCGACAAGAGGATATCCCGCTGTTGCTCCAGCATTTCCTCCACAAATATACGCTCGAATATAAACGTGATTTCGAAAGCTTCAGTCCGGAAGTGACCCGCACCCTGATGGACTACGATTATCCCGGCAACATCCGCGAGCTTGAAAATATCGTCGAGCGCTGCGTGATTCTTGAAACGGGTGAAAAGGTAATCTCTGCGGCCACCCTGCCTCAGCTTTTACAGCATCAAGCTCCGGATTCATTGACTACCACCCTGCCGGATGACGGGCTTGATCTCGAAGAGGTCGTCACTAAACTGGAAACCGACCTGATCGGACAGGCTTTGCAAAAGAGCCACGGCAATAAAACCCAGGCCGCCAAGCTTTTAGGATTAAGCTTTCGCTCTCTACGTTATCGACTGGACAAATATGATTTATAAGGGAGAGAAAGAGAAAAGAGCGGCCCGGGAGGTCACTAGGAAATGAGCGTCAATCAGTTAGAAAAACTATTTAATCCCCAGGTCAT
>JAOZQE010000066.1:9038-11205 GCA_029932385.1 bacterium
CCGGCATAATACCCGTATCATCGGCGTCAACTCGAGCGGCACCATAAGCCCGCCGTTCCAGCTCAACCTCTCAACCCACCCAGAGCTGCCGGCCGCCGGCAAGATCGCCTTCTTCTCGCAAAGCGGAGCGGTTTTCGGCACCATTCTGGATCTCGCCAAAGAACTTGATGTCGGCTTCACTCATATCGCCAGCATCGGCTCACTGATTGATGTCGATTTCGGCGACCTCATCGATTTTGTCGGTAACGACCCCGAGGTTGAAGCAATTCTGCTCTATCTTGAAAATATCCGTAATGTAAAAAAATTTATCAGTGCCTGCCGTTCGGTTTCGCGGGTCAAGCCGATAATTGCCATAAAAAGCGGACGACATCCCAGGATTCATGAGATTATAAAACCCCGGGTCTTTGCCAAAATCGGGGCCGGCCCGGTCTATGACAGTGCCTTCAGACGGGCTGGCATCGTCTCCGTCAATAACCTCAAGGAGCTGGTGCTCGCCGGACGATCACTTTCACGCCGCAATATCCCGACCGGCGATAGACTCGGCATCATCACCAACTCCGGTGGCATTGCGATCTTCACAACCGACAATCTGCTCTTCAACGAGATTGAACCGACTCCACTGTCAAAACAGTTAATTAGTGACCTGCGCCAGGTACTTCCTCATAAACTAATTCAGAATCCGATCGATATCGGCGGCACGAATAATACTGAAACCTTCGCAACTGTTGTCAGAACCTGCCTGGAAAGTCAGGAGTTTGATGCCCTGATTATTTTAGCAGCGGCGCATCAGAATCTCAATCCGCATCAGCTCATCAAACAGGTTCAGAAAGATCTGGAATCAAACTACTGTGCGGTAACCTATACCTGGATCAATGCCAAGCCCAAAGACCGCCGGGTTGCCGCCCCCTTAGCCCGCAAGGGAGTTTATGTCTATTTCAGCGTTCCAGCCGCCCTCAACGCCTACCTCTACAGCCGCCGCTATCGCCACAAACTTAACCAGTTGACGGCCTTAACGCCACGTTTCCAGCGGGATTACAAGATTCAGCATTTTAATGCGAAAGAGTTTATCGCCCCTTATCTTACAAATGAAACCAGTGATCTCCCGCTGGAGTCCGCGTTGAAATTTCTCCATGCCTATGGTTTCATCTCATCGGCCCCGGACGCTGCACCGCCGGAAAGACAGCTTCTGCTTAAACTCGGCAGCGCAACCGACATCGAATTCGGGCCATATCTCTATTTAGGGTTAAACGGCGTGGCCGCTGAAATTGAACCGTCTCTCTCAATCATGCTGCCGCCGCTAAATCCCTTCTTAGCCCAGGTTATGATCTCCCGCTCACCCATCGCCCAAGCCCTGACAAAACGCGGAACCAGATTAAATGAAGATCTGGCGATAAGCCTGTTACAGTTGGCATCTATCATAACCGACAACCCGGAGATAGAAAGTATGGAACTCTATTTGAGTGAGAACTCAGAAGAGACATTCGATCTTGCAGCCGGCCCGGTACGAATCCGGAAAAGCCTGATCGCAGCCCCCCGTCACCTGGTTATCGCCCCCTATCCGACAGAGTATGAATTTCATGACCGGCTCAAAGATGGTCGGGAAATCATGATTCGGCCGATTCGGCCTGAAGATGAGACACTACACTATAAACTTTTCAAATCACTCTCCCGCCAGAGCAACTATTTCCGTTTCTTCAGCTTCCGCCGCCACCTGACCCATGAACAGGCGGCTCGTTTCACTCAGATCGACTACGACCGGGAGATGGCGATTATTGCTCTACTCCAAGAGGAAAAGCAGGAACGTTCAATCGGAGTCAACCGCCTCACCTATCAGGCCCGCAGTGATCAGCACGAATTTGCGATCGTAGTTGCCGATGAATTTCAGGGTACCGGAGTCGGATCAATCCTGATGCAACGCCTGCTCGAGATCGCCCGGGATCGACAGGTAAAACAGATTATCGGAATTGTGCTGGCGGAAAACCTGAAAATGATCAACTTCTGCCGGGCTTTTGGATTCAAAGTCAAAAGCCAGGAAGGCAACAGCATCACTTTCTCCCTCGATCTTTGAGCAAAATGGCCGGTACCAGCTGAACAAGTCGTTATTGATTAACCCTACAGTTCGTTCAACTCTTTCAAACTGACTACTTTCGATTCAGCGACAATCAGA
>JAOZQE010000189.1 GCA_029932385.1 bacterium
TCCATACAGTAAGTGCTGTTTTAATTTCTCCTGCAAGATCATATCGATTGTAATGTACGTCAGTAACTCCTGTTGCGGAATGGCTCAGTATGGCCTTATCAACGCCCCTATAACCTAGCCGGTTAAGATTAGTAGATAGAGTTCGGCGTAAGTCGTGAAAGCTGAATTTAGGTACACCGGCAGCTTCTATGGAAGGTTGTAACCTTGCGAGGGCTCTTTTTAAGCTGTCGGGGTGAGCGTGGGGATTCTCTTCGGCACCGGGGAAAACAAAATCAGTTGTCAGGCACCCGCAAGCCCCACTTCCACACTTCAAGTGCGAAGGTATTCTTGATTAAACTAAGTCGTTCTTCCGCCGTAGTCGGAAAAGTCGGGAACAGTTTTCTAATGCGGTAGGCGAACCTGGAAATATCTTTTTTTACCGGCCCGGAGGGTTATTATATTTTCTTTGAAGTCATTCGGGGTGATCGGTCGGTCTTTTCCGATACGCACATCATTCAGATAGGCGCCGCCTTGTTCGATCAGGCGGCGGGTCTGGCCTTTTGATTTGACCAGGCCGGTTTTGATGAAGAGGTCAACCAGAGTCATGCCGGTTTCAAGCTCGGCTTGATCAAGTTCCAGGCTGGGCAGGTTTTCTTCCGCTGCTTGCAGGCTGATATCGCGTACTTTAGATGAGGTTTCAATTTTAAGTTCGGGGTCGGCGCTGCCGAAACGGCTGACTGCGGTTTTGTAGGCAGTAGCTGCGGCCTCCTGGCCATGAACCAGAGCCGTGACTTCGTAAGCTAAGATCTCCTTTGCCCGGTTAATACCGCTCTCCTGAAGTTGAGCCAAATATTTTATTTCAGAGACGGGTAGGAAAGTGAAGAAGTTTAGAAGCTTTTCAAGCTCTGAATCTTCACAGTTGCGCCAGAACTGGTAAAAGTCCAGTACCGAGGTTCTCTCAGCCGCCAGCCAGACGGCGCCGCCGGCAGTTTTGCCGAATTTTTCGCCATTACTGGTGGTTAAAAGGGGGAAAGTAATTCCATAAGCATCAAGTGACTGGGTCCGGCGGATCAAGTCGATACCGGCAACAATATTGCCCCACTGGTCCTGGCCTCCCATTTGAATCCGACAGTTCTGTTCTTTGCATAAAACGTGAAAATCATAGGCTTGCAGCAGCATATAATTGAATTCAATAAAAGAGAGTCCGGTCTCCAGGCGTTGTTTGTATGATTCAGCCGTGAGCATCCGGTTGACACTGAAGTGGCGGCCGATGTCACGTAAGAAATCAACATATTTGAGTTCCGAGAGCCAGTCGGCGTTGTTGATTAAACGGCATTTATCATCGTTGAAATCAAGAAACCGGGCCAATTGCGCGGCAATCCCTTTGCCGTTCTCAACGATCTTGGCTGGCGTCAGCATCAGGCGCATTTCGGTCTTGCCGCTGGGGTCGCCGACCATGGCGGTACCGCCGCCTAAAATGGCGATTGGCCGATGCCCGGCTTTCTGCAGGTGCATCATGACAATAATCGGAATCAGGCTGCCGACATGAAGGCTGTCAGCGGTCGGATCAAAACCGATATAGAAGGTCTGTGGTGATTTCTGGAGCAGAGATCGTAAACCATCAGCATCAGTACTCTGATAGATCAGACCCCGCTCACCTAGTTCCTGATAGACATCATGACTCATATCTTTACTAATCCATGGTCAAAATCTGCTGGGCCTGCCGCAGACGCTGGTTGCCTTCTTGAAAGAGGTGCATGGCTTCAAGAATCTTATCGACAACATCATCAAATCCCTCTTCCCGGGCCTGAACTGCCCATTTCTTATAATCAATCTGATGGCTGTCGTTGTGGTCTATCCAGTGGTTTAAGAGGGTCATCAATTTTTCATCGAAACTCATTTTTTCCTGATGGTTGCCGCAGCTGTGGCAGTGGCCGTGATTTTCGCAGGATTCGTGATCGTGATGTTCGTGCATGGTCTTCTCCTGTTTGTAGAGGTTGGTTTCTTGCAAATTAAGTCAGTTTCAGTTATTTTTTGTCTTGGCCTCGGCAATCTTCAGGTAGGAGACCCCGATATCATTATCATCTGCAAGACAGTCGATCCGGCGCATATACTGGTGTGGGATCGAGATACTTTCAGTCTTGGCAAATTCTTTGCGTAAAGCCTCATCTTCAGGGGTAATTATGAGGCGGTCTGTATCTTCAAAAATAATCTCTGAAACCTCAATAAAACCGAAAAGTTCAGCCTCTTTCACGGATCTGGCCAAGAGTGAATAGCTGCGTTCTTCCGTCTGGAAATGAACCCGGAAAATATTTTTTTTACTGTTCTTCATATTCACGCGATACTATTTTTTGAAGATGCCGGTAAATTTTTCAAGAAAACCTTTTTTCTTCGGTTTTGGTGGTGCCGCCGGAGCCGGAGTTTTTTGCGGCGGAGCTGGCTTCGGTGCGGAACTCTGTTTACCGTCAGTTTTCTTTTCCGTCTGCCGCTTATTGTCATATTTGCGTGGTGGTCGCCGGCGGGACTGGTTGGGACGGTTTTTCGGACTTTGATTTGGTTGAGAATTCTTATTTATATTCTCATTATTTGCATTCGCGGGATCCGTGCCGGTGCCGGAGGGCTGGCGTTTGTCCGCATCGGATTGAGACCGATTGGGGCGATTTCCAGAACTGTTTTTATTTTTACTGTCGTAGCGGGATGATTTGGAACGCTGAGAGCTACCACCGCGACCGTCTTTGTCTTTGTAACTGCCGCTCCGGCCGCCACGTGAGTTAGAACCCGGAGATTTTCTATCATAACTGCCGGATGAACGGCGGCTTGGACGTTTGAAGTGGCGGATGAAATCTTCTTCCTCGGCCCAGAATACCGGAATCTTGCCGGAGAGTTTTTCGATTGCTTCGAGGTAGAAGGCATCTTCTTCACCGGCTAAGG
>JAOZQE010000067.1 GCA_029932385.1 bacterium
CTGGCCGCTCCTTCAGTTAAGCCTTGGTAGATATGTTCAAGGTTGCCGACCCCGCCGGAGGCAATTACCGGGACTGTAACCGCATCAACTATCGTTCGGGTCAGTTCAAGATCGAAGCCGTCTTTAGTTCCGTCCCGATCCATACTTGTCAAGAGAATTTCTCCAGCGCCATACTCGACCATCCGCTGGGCCCACTCGACCGCGTCGAGACCGGTGGGTTCCCGGCCGCCGTAGATAAAAACCTCCCAGCCTTTGCCGTTGGCCCGGGCTTTGGCATCAATCGCAACCACTGTGCACTGGCTGCCGAACCGGTAAGCCGCCTCCTTGACAAATTCGGGCCGGTGTACGGCCGCAGTATTGATCGAGACTTTATCGGCACCGGCATTGAGCAGCGCTCGGATATTATCAAGGTTCCGGACACCACCGCCGACGGTTAAGGGTATGAAAACCTGTTCCGCCGTGCGGGCGACAACATCGAGAATGATTGAGCGGCGGTCACTGGATGCGGTGATATCCAGGAAAGTCAGTTCATCAGCACCCTGCTCATCATAAATTGCCGCAACTTCAACCGGGTCGCCGGCATCTCGCAAGCCGACAAAATTGACCCCTTTAACAACCCGGCCGTCTTTGACATCGAGACAGGGAATAATTCTTTTGGCCAGCATTATTGAACACCGCCGTCAGCAATTTCCTGGGCCGCATTAAGTTTAAGGCTGCCGGAGTAGAGGGCGCGGCCGGTAATGGCGGCATTGACCCCGCTTTTTTCCAGCGGCAGCAGGGCCTTAATATCATCAATAGTGGCAATGCCGCCGGAAGCAATTACCGGGATCGAGATGGCTTCCGCCAGGGCTCTGGTCTCTTCAAGATTGACTCCGGTCTGCATGCCGTCCCGCAGAATATCAGTATAGATGATCGCCGCGACTCCGCAATTTTCAAATTTACGGGCCAGATCCAGGGCTTTGACTTCGGTTTCATCGGCCCAGCCCCGGGTGGCGACCATACCCTTACGGGCATCAATGCCGACACACACCTGTCCCGGGAAAGTAGTGGCGGCCTCTTCCACAAGTTTCGGGTCCTCAACCGCGACCGTACCCAGGATTACTCTTTCCAGGCCCAGATCAAGGTAAGCTTTTACGGTGTCAAGATCACGGATGCCGCCCCCGAGTTGGCAAGGTATACTAAGGGCTGAGACAATCTTTTTGATGATCCCACGGTTGATTGGAGTTCCGGCAAAAGCGCCGTTAAGATCGACAATATGGAGGAAGCGGGCACCCTGTGCCTGCCAGTCCAGAGCCATGGCTATCGGATTGGTGGAGAAGAGGGTGTCATCCTCCATGCGGCCCTGTTTCAACCGGACACAATTTCCGTCTTTTAAGTCAATCGCCGGAATAATCAGCATTTCTATAAATCTCCTGCATTTTTAAGACCCGGGAACTGTTCGATAGTTTCGGCAATTCCGATTTCGGCAAACTCTCTGGCGGTCAGCCATTTACCGCCGCCGCGGACAAAATTTCTGATATTGGTGATATCGTCACTTAACGATTTTTGTGTGCGATCAAAGATAGCGTACCAGACCTTCTGGCCGCTGCGGGCATCAATCATTGAAACTTCAAAATAGACTGAGGCCGGTCTTTTCGCCGTCATCGGGCCGCCGATACGTTCCTGAAAACGTTTGACGTTACCGAAAACCAGGACATCAACCCCAAGTCGCTGACCTATCTCTTTCATCGGTACCTGGCCGACATAAGGCATGATTCGGGCCGCTACCTGTGGCTCAACGACCTGATATTTACCATAAATTGCAATCTCACGAGCCAGGGAGAGGGCCAGCTCATAGCCGATATTACTGTTGATCTTGTCACAGATAATCCGGTTGCCTACTGGTCGGCAGGTGGGAAAAGAGTCCCCGCAGCTCTGGCAGTCGGAGACATCAAAAGGTAATACTGCCACCCGCTTAAATTGTGGGATATCGGCTAAAGTTTTTACTTTGACATCTTTGGTCGTACAGGCCGTCAGCAAAAAAACGGTAAGCAGCAGAATAAGGTATTTTTTCATGACGGTTGCGGTCTTCTCCTTCATAAGGTTAAATCGCGGCGGCAAAGTCGCGGAGGATATTAAGTCCCTGATGCTGGCTTTTTTCCGGATGAAACTGAGTTGCCAGGACATTGTCAAAGGCGATGGCGGAAACAAATTCACCACCGTAGTCGGTGCGGGTGGCGACGACCGCCTCGTCTTCAGGCTCGACGTAATAGGAGTGGACAAAGTAGAAATAAGCACCGTCGTCAATCCCGTTTAAGGCGGGTACTGGTTTCTGGTGCTGAATCGAATTCCAGCCCATATGCGGAATTTTCAACAACCCGCCCGGGCGTTCCGGGTCTGGCATAGTTGGTGAAAACGGTTTCACGACTCCCTTAATCACATCTAATCCCGGGTGGTGCCCGAACTCCAGGCTTTCGCTGAAGAGAAGCTGCAAACCCAGACAGATACCGAGGAAGGGTTTACCCGAAGAGATCGCCTTTAATACCGGGGAGATCAGGTTTAAGCGGTCAAGATTATCCATGCAGTCTTTAAACGCCCCGACTCCGGGCAGAATAACTGCGTCCGCATCAGCAATGTGCTTAGGTGAACGGGTAACATCAGCCCGGTAGCCGACCTTCTCAATCGCTTTCTGGACAGATCTTAAATTGCCCATTCCGTAATCAACAATCGCGATCATCGTTAAAGGGTTCCTTTGCTACTGAGAACCTTGCCGTCAAGATCAGCGCGCTGCGTCCAGGCCCGGCGCAGGGCGTGGGCGCAGTGTTTGAAAGCGGCTTCGAAGATATGGTGCTGATTTTTCCCGTAATTTAGATTTAAGTGCAGAGTTAAACCGCCGTGTACGGCAAAGGCGCGGAAGAACTCTTCAATCAGTTCGCTGTCGAGTTTGCCGACTTTGGGAGCGGTCAGGGCGACATTGAAAACCAGAAAAGGCCGTTTTGATATATCGACTACGGCTCCGCACAGGGTCTCATCCATCGGGATCAGGGCTTCGCCGTAGCGGGCGATTCCGCTGAAATCGCCTAAAGCCTGATTTAATGCCTGGCCGAGGCAGATACCTAAATCTTCAACCGTATGATGAAAATCGACCTCGATGTCACCTTGGGCCGCGACCGTCAAATCAGCTCCGCTGTGCCGGGCAAAAAGAGTCAGCATATGATCAAGAAATGGAATTCCGGTTTCAATCTGGGACTGGCCGCTGCCGTCGAGATTGAGTTCGAGATTAATCCTGGTTTCGGCTGTTTCCCGTTTGATTTCAGCTTTTCGTGGCGTATTTGTCATTTTGAGTTTACCTGTTATTTAAGGCGTAAACTTACGGCTTGGCCGTGGGCCTGCAGCCCTTCCATTTCAGCCAGACCGGTAACCGCTTCACTATAGTCATCGAGGGCAGTTTTACTGAATGAGAGTACGCTGCTCTTTTTTACAAAATCATCGACTCCTAAAGGTGATGAGAAACGGGCGGTGCCGGCGGTCGGTAAAACATGATTCGGCCCGGCAATATAGTCACCTAAAGCTTCCGGGGTTGAGTGGCCGAGAAAGATAGCCCCGGCATTTTTAATTGAGCTTAAAGCCAGAAGCGGGTCGGCGACTGCCAATTCCAGATGTTCAGCGGCAAAACGGTTGGCCAGCGCCAAAGCTTCATCCAAAGTTGCGGTTTTGATCAGGGCTCCCTGATTATCGAGTGAATGCTCGGCAATTTCTTTGCGATCTAAGAGTGAAAGCTGTTTTTCAAGTTCAAATTTAACCTGGTCAATCAGTTCCTGAGACGGAGTTACCAGGGCGACTACGGCCAGCTCATCATGTTCAGCTTGAGAGAGTAGATCGGCCGCGACATAAACCGGATTTGCGCTGTCATCGGCAACGATCATAATCTCACTGGGGCCGGCAACCATGTCGATTCCGACCCGGCCGAAAACCCGGCGTTTTGCCAGGGCGACATAGATATTTCCCGGGCCGACAATCTTGTCAACCATCGGTACTGATTCCGTGCCATAAGCTAAGGCAGCAATCGCTTGGGCGCCGCCGATCCGAAAAATTCGATCTACCCCGCAGAGCTTAGCCGCAGCCAGAACCGCGGGGTTATAGCCCTGGGGCGCCGGTGAAACCATGATGATTTCATCAACCCCGGCGACTTGAGCCGGGATCGCATTCATGATTACCGACGAGGGGTAGGAGGCCTTGCCGCCCGGAACATAGATTCCGGCCCGTTGCAGCGGGGTTATCTTCTGGCCCAGAAGAATTCCCGGTTCATTATCGTCAAACCATGATTGTCTGAGCTGGCGCTGATGAAAAATCCGAACCCTTTCAATCGCCAGTTCAAGATTTTTCAGCTGCTCGGGTTGGAGTGAGTCACAGGCTTTATCGATCTCGGCCGCCTGAACCTCAATCCCGGTGGTTTCCAGGTAGAGGCCGTCAAAACGTTGAGTGTAATCAAAGAGGGCCGTATCACCTTCTGCCGCTACCCGGCTGATGATCTCAGCAACGATTTTGTCGGCACTCATATCGAGGTCCAGGTTGCGTTCACAGAGTTGTTGAAAGAGCTCGGTGAATTGTGTTTCTGCTGTAGAGTAAATTTTGATATTCATTTTCTGACCGTTACTCGTTGATGCGTTTGATGTCGGCACCTAAAGCGTTTAATTTCTTTTCAAAACCAGAATAACCGCGATCGAGGTGATAGACTCTTGACATTACGGTTTCACCGTCGGCTGCCAGTCCGGCCAGAATCAGCCCGGCACTGGCCCGCAGATCCGAGGCCATGACCGGAGCCCCGGAGAGTTTTTCGACGCCGCGGACCACCGCAGTGCGGCCCTCTACTTCGATATCGGCACCCATGCGCTGGAGTTCAAAGACATGCATGAAACGATTTTCAAATATGGTTTCACTGATAACGCTGGTGCCCTGAGCCAGAGCCATGAGTGTCATTATCTGAGCCTGCATATCCGTCGGAAAACCGGGATAGGGCATGGTCTTTACATCAAGTGAATGTAATCCTGAGGTTTGCCGTTTAATCCTTACGGGGATACCGGAAAGTAGTTCATCTTCTTTGAATTCGGTCAGCGGTTCAACTGCAAGTCCGATTTCATGAAGTTTGGATACGAGACTGCCCAGGGCTGCCAAAGGGGCATTTTTAATAATTATGTCGCCGTCACTGATGCCGGCAGCGATCATGAAAGTACCGGCTTCAATCCGGTCCGGCATTACCTGGTAATCAGCTCCGTTGAGTTTCTTAACTCCATTAATCACGATGGTGTGAGTGCCTTCACCTGTAATCCGGGCCCCCATCTTACGCAGGAAAACCGCCAGATCAATAATTTCAGGTTCGCGGGCAGCATTACGCAGATGCGTGGTGCCGTCGGCTAAGACTGCGGCCATCATCAAGTTTTCAGTACCGGTTACAGTCGTTACATCAAAACTGATGTCGGCTCCCTTAAGGCGTTTTGAGCGGCCGATTATGTAGCCGTGTTCGACCTCAATTTCAGCTCCCATCTGTTCCAATCCCCGGATATGGAGATTGACCGGCCGGGCTCCGATGGCACAGCCACCGGGCAGCGATACCCGGGCCTTACCGAAACGGGCCAGGAGCGGCCCTAAGACCAGGATTGAAGCCCGCATGGTTTTAACCAGCTCATAGGGGGCCTGGCAGTTTTCAACCGCCGTGGTGGTCACTGTGAGGCTGCTGTCGGAACGGTTAATTTCAGCGCCCATACCTTCAAGCAGGCGGATAATGGTATTTATATCGCGCAGGTTCGGGATATTTTCTAGGCAACTTTTGCCGTTTTCAGCCAGCAGAGTTGCGGCAATCAGGGGCAGAGCTGAATTCTTGGCTCCGCCGATCACTACTTCACCGGATATTTTCCGGCCGCCTTTAACAACAATACTTTCCATTTAATTTAATCACCATTTGTCAGGCCGGAAACCACTCTTTCATGGCGGGCGAGATCATATTTTGTAGAGATAGCACTATAATTGTTACTTGCCAAGATTTTTTTGACAGACTCGGCCTGGCGGTCACCGACCTCAAAGATGAGGCTGCCGCCGGGGTTAAGAAAATTTTTCGCCGCGGCACTGATCTGACGATAAAATTCGAGACCGTCGGGACCGCCGTCAAGAGCCGCTGCCGGTTCACACAGAACCTCACGGGGCAGAGATTTCATCTCAGCAGAGGTAATATATGGAGGGTTGGAAACGATCAGGTCAAAGAAGTGAGTTCCGGGTATCAGTGCGCTGAAAATGTCTGACGTCAGCCACGAAACTGTTTCAATCTTAAGATTTAAGGCATTTTCCCGGGCTAAAGCTAAAGCCGCGGGGCGGAGATCGCTACCGATTCCGGAAAAATCAGCCGCCGCGGCAAAATGGTGAGCCAGGGCGAGAATAATATTGCCGCAGCCGGTGCCGATATCCAGGACCGGACAGCCTTTGGGGAAATTTTTTTCAATAAATTCAATCGCGGTTTCAACCAGATGCTCGGTTTCGGGGCGCGGAACCAGAACGGTTTCATTAACTTTGAAATCCAGCGACCAGAACTCTTTGGTGCCGAGCAGGTAGGCCACCGGTACTCCCTGGCGCCGCTGGAGAATTAATTCTTTAAATGCCGCGAGTTCAATCGGGGCCAAAGGTTTGTCGAATCTGAGATAAAGTTCCAGGCGTTGACAATTGAGAACCTTAGCCAGAAGGAGTTCGGCATCCAGGCGGGGGGAGGTGGAGTTGTTTTTCTCAAGGTACGGTGCCGCCCAGTTAAGCAGGCTGATCACCGTCCAGGTTGAAGTCATGGGGTCGACCCTTTCATCGCCTCGGCCTGGAAATGTGACATCAGGGCCGTAATCAGGTCGTCAATCTCACCGCCGATGATCTGGTCAAGTTTATGCAGGGTCAGGCCGATACGATGATCGGTGACTCGTCCCTGGGGGAAATTGTAGGTTCGGATGCGTTCACTGCGATCCCCGCTGCCGACCTGTTCCCGGCGCTCGGAACTTATTTTATCGTGCTGCTCACGAGCTCTGAGATCAAGCAGACGCGAAGCCAGAACCTTCATGCCGCGTTCTTTGTTTTTGATTTGTGAACGTTCATCCTGACTTGAGACCACCAGGCCGGTCGGGATATGGGTGATGCGTACGGCCGAGTCGGTGGTGTTGACACTCTGGCCGCCGGGTCCGGAGGCACGGTAGATATCGATCCGCAAATCCTGAGGGTTGATATCTAAATCCAGAGCTTCAGCTTCCGGGAGAACCGCCACGGTTACCGCAGAGGTATGAATCCGTCCCTGTGATTCGGTGGTCGGTACCCTCTGTACCCGGTGAACGCCGCTCTCATATTTCAAGCGGCTGAAAACCCGTTTACCTTTGATCAGGACAATAATTTCTTTTAAGCCGCCGCCGCCGGTTTCGCTGCGGCCGAGCTCTTCGAGTTTCCAGTTCTGACGTTCGGCGTAGCGGGCGTACATGCGGAAAAGATCGGCTGCGAAGAGGGCCGCTTCATCGCCGCCGGTACCGGCCCGGATTTCTAAGATGACATTTTTTTCGTCATTGGGGTCTTTGGGGAGTAAGAGCAGGTGAATCTTTTTTTCGAGCTCCTTGAGGCGTTTTTCCAGCCCGGGTAACTCTTCATTGGCGAGTTCTTTGAGTTCATCATCGTCACCCGCTAAAAGTTCACGATGATCCTCAATCTCAGCTGCAACTTCACGATAGATACGAAAAGCCTCAACCACCGGTCGCAGGTCAGATAACTCTTTGGTTATTTCCTGATAATGTTTCCGGTTGGCAGCTGCATCCGGCTGGCTTACCTCCGCTTCGAGGTCCAACAGGCGCTGTTCAACTTCTTCGAGTTTTGCAAACATAATTTATGCAACTATTTTTTGAGATGGGTGGTGAAAATTGGGAGAAATGTCAGTTCTTTTTAGTCGGAATTCGGGCTATTTCAGCAAATTCACGTCGAACTTCAGCCGCATCCCCGCAACTCATCGCGCCCTCAGGGCAGGTGCCGGCAAGGCATCCGGGGCCGGCATCCTTAAAGAGTGCCGGTGCTACTTTTAAGACTTCAACCAGTATGCCGGTTGCAAGTTTGCGGATTTCCCACTGAGCTCGCCGACAGCAGCGCAAACGGAAAAAGTGCCGTAATTCGCGCGCGTTCATCGTCATTATAAGGCGTGAATGGGAAGCGTTAGGGAGAATGAAACGGGCATCTTCAGCCGCAATTCCGGCTTGACGTAAATCAGCGTAAAGAGCGGCAATCCGCTGCATCTCATCGTTATAACGGGATGCAAGATCAGGCCGCGCCGCAATTGACGGTGGTGTCTCATACGCGAAACCACCATCAAACGCAACATAGCGTTGACTCTGTTGTGCGAATGAAGCTAATCGATGGCGCACCAGTTGATGCGTCAAAGCCCGCGAAATGCCTTCTGCCGCAAAACTGAAAACCGCATGTTCCAAAACTCCGTGATGACCGATACGTAAGACCTTATCGATCATCTTTCGGTCATCTTCCGGATTGGAACGCTCGGTCAGAGCCTGACAATCAACATCAGCATAACAGAGCCGAGCCGCAGTTGCTACTACCCGCTCGGCTTTCGGGGTATAGGTCAGCAGGGAGACAAACAAAGCTTAAAAACCGTCTACTTTTTGTATTTACGACGGAATTTCTCAATCCGACCGGCGGAATCAACAAATTTTTGTTTGCCGGTGTAAAACGGGTGGCATTGGGAACAGACTTCAACCTTGATTGTCGGTTTAGTCGAGCGGGTCTCATAGTTGAAACCACAGCCGCAGACAACTTCGCATTTTACGTATTCAGGATGTATACCTTCTCTCATGACTCTTTTAAAACCTCCAGTATATTTTAAAACCCGCAGGCGGGCGAAACGCGCCATCTACATCTTCATGGGTGTAAATGTCAACAAAATTCGTAATTTCCTTACTTATTTATGTAAATTTCAGCTATTCATCGAATCCAGGAACTCAGCATTATTCTTGGTGCCCTTCATCTTTTCAAGCAGAAATTCCATCCCTTCAACTACACTCATGGGTTGAAGGAACTTTCTTAAAATCCATACTCGCTGGAGATCCTGGGGACTCATCAGGAGATCTTCACGCCGGGTTCCGGAGCGGATGATATCAATCGCCGGGAAGGTTCGTTTGTCGGCCAGACGGCGGTCGAGGTGCAGTTCCATATTGCCGGTACCCTTGAACTCTTCAAAGATAACCTCATCCATGCGGCTACCGGTATCGATCAGCGCCGTCGAGATGATGGTCAGAGAACCACCGTCTTCAATATTACGGGCGGCTCCGAAAAAACGCTTCGGTTTGTGCAGGGCATTTGAGTCAACTCCGCCGGAGAGAACCTTGCCACTGGCCGGGATTACGGTATTGTAGGCCCGGGCCAGACGAGTAATACTGTCTAAAAGGATGACGACATCCTGCTTATGTTCAACCAGACGTTTAGCTTTTTCCACCACCATTTCCGCCACCTGAATATGACGTTGCGGCGGCTCATCGAAAGTTGAGGAAACCACTTCACCTCGGACTGAGCGTTTCATATCGGTAACTTCTTCGGGCCGTTCATCGATCAGAAGCACGATCAAAGTTATATCCGGGTGATTCGCGGTCAGGCTGTTGGCAATCTGTTTCAAAAGCACAGTTTTACCGGTGCGGGGCGGGGCCACAATCAAACCCCGCTGGCCTTTGCCGATTGGCGCCATCATATCCATAACCCGGACGGCATAGCTGTTAGGTTCAAGTTCCAGCTTGAAACACTCATCCGGAAAGATCGGGGTCAGGTTGTCGAAAAGAATTTTTTCGCGAGAGGTTTCCGGCGATTCATGGTTGACTTCGGCGACCTTGAGCAGGGCGAAATAGCGTTCTCCCTCTTTCGGAGCCCGAATCTGTCCGGCTATCGTATCCCCGGTGCGCAGGTTGAAACGTCTGATCTGCGATGGTGAGACGTAGATATCGTCCGGCCCGGAGAGATAGTTGAAATCCGGGGCCCGCAAGAAACCAAAACCATCCGGCAGGGTTTCTAATACGCCTTCGCCGAAAATCGCACCATTTTTGTTGACATGGGCTCGTAATATGGCAAATATCAGATCCTGGCGCCGCATTCCAGCTGCTCCTTCAACCTGCATTTCGCGACCCAGTTCAGTCAGTTCAGAGATTTTTTTACTTTTTAAGTCAGACAGATTCATACATTTTCCTTCAAGTTATAGAGCATGATTTTTTCTTATAAATTAACTAGTGTTTAGCTCAAGTCTGTTCTTCGGGGAGACTGGAAGCCCTGATACTGAGTGTTGCCGGGCTGAAAGCCGGCACCGAAAATCTGCCGGGTTACCCCAAAGAAGAGATAGATACTGGTTTTTATAGTATCAAAATGGTTTCTTGTTCGTTAGTTATTATTTATGAATTGCAGATTGCGATAGAGTAGTCTCGATAGGGGTCAGGAGTTGGTCGGGCCAGATAAATACGACCTTATAATCGGAAATTGATAATTGAATGGCTGACCAGAGCTGTTTTTATAAATTTAAGAGGGTAAAAATTGAGGAAACGCCTTAGGATATAATGTGATTAGGCGGACTTTTATGAGGCATATAGAGATTTCATCGGCACTTGTCAACACTTTTTTACAACGTGCTCAAGGGCTAAGCCCGAGTTTTAGCTGGCGGAGCGCCTGACCGCGATGACTTATTTCACTCTTCTCCTCAGGGGTCAGCTGCGCCATGCTGCGACTGTAATCCGGGGCCGGCAGGAAAATCGGGTCGTAACCGAAACCTTGCGAACCGGCCGCTGTCCGAGCAATGCGGCCCCGGCATTCACCGGTAAAGAGATACTCATCATGTGTCGGTGAAGCGAGGACGAGTACACAGATAAAGGCGGCCTGGCGTTTTTCGTCAGGGATATTTGTTAACACCTGCAACAGTTTACGATTATTTTCACTGTCACTGGCCTGCGGCCCGGCATAGCGGGCGGAGTAAACCCCAGGGGCTCCATTTAATATATCGACTAAAAGCCCGGAATCATCGCTTAAACTCCAGCACTCGGTAGTCTCGACCACAGCCCGAGCCTTAAGCTGCGCATTTTCAGCAAATGTCAGTCCGGTCTCCTCCGGCATCGTCAAGTCGGGGAAATCCCGCAAGGTGGCAAGTTCAAT
>JAOZQE010000068.1 GCA_029932385.1 bacterium
GTAATCTAGTAAGAAAAACCGAAAAAATCGTGGGCTAAAGCGGCGGTGGAGCGGTTGCCGTCGGAAAGATAGGGATCCGGCAGGTCGAACTGGTTGAAGTCGGTGACATTAGCAGAGATTGTTGCTTTGATGGAAAATGGGGAAAAGCCGTGAATTTCAAGAATCATGGAGTCGTTAAAAATAGGAAAATCATTTTCACGAAAGCCACTCAAGGCCACTTGATCGCCATTTTCACGCTTCAGAACCAGGAGGGCTTCAACGGCGGTAGCGGCCGGTGTTGTAACCGACCAGTTACCGGGATTTTCTTTAATCTCAGCTACCATCAGTTCCTGCATATCCAGAAGAACTTTCAGCAAATGCTGATACAGCAGAAGATCCACTGTCCCGGGCCCAAGTTCAGAGGCATGCTCCCGCTGATAAATCTTCCGGCTGAAAGGAGAGCGTAGAACCAGGAGCCAGGGGTTCGATTTTAACGCTGATTTAGAACCGACAACAACCGGCCCGTGCCCTTTTACAGTACCGGTAATTCTGGAGATCAGAAATTCAAACTGCCGAGGTTCAGGTGTAACTAACTCTGCCCGCATTCGAGCCATCAACCCATTAATGAAATGCGTCTGCCCGGGAGTAAGATTATCACTGAAAACTTTAATCTCAGGCTCAATTGCCGGCGGCTTTACAATTTGTACCAGTGAGCTCGAAATCCAGCCGCACTGGCCTTCATCCGAGACAATATAAAACCAGCCGTCCCGCTCTTTGAGAATCTGCACCTGTTCCTGCCGCTGCATAGAAAAAATTCTAGGGCTCTGCTGATGAGAATTTTTACGTATATTGGCCCGGCGAGCCTTAATTACCCCCATGGTACCAGCGGTGACTGCAGCCGGACACAAATCAACCCCACCAGCGAGCATTCCCATACTAAGCAGGCAGAACAGAAAAATTTTGAAGAATATTCGCAACTTAGATTCGGATAACCTTAAAGTAAAAGCATCTCCTGACAGGCCCGGCCAATCTCGGCAAACTCATCCGCAAAGATTGTGCGCGGGTCAAAGACGAGCCAGTCATCAATAATTCTCACAACAATAGGCCGGGAGCGGCCTCTTAGATACTTTTCGAGCCGGGCCGAACTCTCTCCCTGAACTCGAAGAAAAAGGGCGAAGGTTGCGAGCTCAACCATGGGCATCGTCCCACCACCGGCCCGCGAGACGGAGGGCGCGACTTGCAGCTGCACTTTCTCAGATCCAAGACAGGCACGTTTAACTACCCGGTGCAGCCTCTGAGCCTGTTTTTTCAACTCATTGCTACCGACCGTCAACATCCGCAACGTGGGGATTTTCTCAGTCACGACCGCCGGATCAAGATAAAATTTAAGTACCGCTTCAAGGCCGGCCAACGTCATCTTATCAATACGCAAAGCTCGGTTTAACGGATGTTTTTTCAGTTTTTCCACCAGCTCTTTTCGGCCAACGATAATTCCGGCCTGGGGCCCACCCAACAGTTTATCACCACTGAAGGTCGCCAGGGCGACACCATTTGCCATAATTTCAGAGACGGTCGGTTCACCGGTAAGGCCGAAGGCTTTAAGATCCAACAGGTTACCGCTGCCGAGATCTTCAATCACCGGCAGGTCATATTTCTGCCCCAGCGCCACCAGCTCCCGCATCTCCGGCTGATATGTAAACCCGGCTATCCGATAATTACTGGTATGCACCTTCAGCAGCAGAGCGGTCTCTTCATTTATAGCGGCCTCGTAATCTCTCAAATGGGTCCGGTTAGTGGCCCCGACTTCACGCAAGAGAGCCCCGCCCTGAGTTACAATCTCGGGAATGCGGAAAGCCCCGCCGATCTCAACCAGTTCTCCCCGGGAGACCACAACTTCGCGCCCGGCAGCCAGAGCCGAGAGGGCTAAAAGCACGGCCCCGGCATTATTATTGACAACCATTGCGGCTTCGGTACCGCACAAACGGCAGAGCAGACTTTCAACATTGACATAACGAATACTGCGCGAACCGGTGCTCAAATCATATTCGAGATTAGAGTAACCACCGGCCACCGCGGCAATCTGTTCAACCGCCGCCGCAGGCAGCGGTGAACGACCGAGGTTGGTGTGAATAACAACACCGGAGGCATTGATCACTTTTTTCAGGACCGGAGCTAAAAATTCTGTCAGAACTTCATCAAGCTCGCGCCAGAAATCCTCATCCGGGAATGGATCCTTGATTTTGAAATTTTCCCGCAGAACCCTCTCTTTAACCGTCTCCAGCAACTTTCGGATATGTTCGGCTACCAGCGGGCGCGGAAAACGGGGCATAAATTCACGTCTTAGAGCTTCATGGAGAAGTTCATCGACCGCCGGCAGCTGCTCAAGCTCCGACTGTATGCGTTTTTTTTCAGCGTCTGTTTTACCCATAGTTCTTCACCCACCTGAAGCTGGTTACGATTTACTCTCTGCCTTTTTCATTTTCTCAATTACCGGCTCCCGGCAGATATCACGGAAGTTGTTGACGCCGATAAAAAACTCACGCATCATGATGACCCAATAGTAGTAGCCTTTGGGGGTCAGAGAGAGCTGGTTGCCTTCCTGCTTCAGCGCTTTCAGACCTTTAAATAGCGCCAACTCTTTCCAGAGAGCTTCACTGAAAAGGTTGCCATAGCGCCGGCGGATGGCTGCCATATCAATTTTTGTCCCGAAAAGTTTGATCATAAAATCGTAACGCATTCTTTCGAGCAGAGAAAAATCCTTGCAGAAAGCCACGGCCGGTTGATCATGCTCAAGTTTATCGCAATACCCCTCGACCGAAAAGGTGTTGGCCATGATTTTGCCGTTGAGATAACTGAACGAACCGCTGCCGACTCCCAGATACTCATCATAATCGACAATATACTCATCAATCATTGCTCCCTGACGGGAGAAGCACCAGGCCGAACCCGGAGTGTAATTTGTTGCCAACTCCTTAAAAATCTCCTGATAGTAGCGTTTTTCCTGGCCGTAATCGACTTTACCCAGAGTTTTTCTGATAACTTTTTCGGTTACCGTCGAAACCATCAACGGATAGAAGGTCACCTGATCCGCGGGCATAGCTTTGATTATCTCAAGATCCCGCTGCAGTGACTCTAAAGTTTGCAGCGGAAAATTAAAAATCATATCAACATTAAGCGTATCGAAAACCCCTTGATACTGTTTCAATCGGGCCTCAATTTCAGCCCCGCTACCGTATTTATGATAGCGTTCCATCGCTTTAAGCAGCGTATCATCAAAACTCTGCACCCCGACCGAGAGCCGGTTGACCCCGGCCTGCTTAAGGGTAGTCACAATATTGTCGGTCAGATGATTGGGATTGGTTTCAACCGATATCTCGCGTACCGGGAAACTCTCACGGATCAACTGCAGGGTTTCAGCCAGCTCATCCGGCAGAACCGTCGGAGTGCCACCGCCGACATAGACCCCGGTACACTTGAAATCATACTCCCGATAGAGTTTGATCTCACGCTGCAGAGCGGCAAAATAACGTTTGGCCCGGTCAGCTTGAAATTTATAACGATTGAATGAACAGTATGGACACAACTCCTCGCAAAAAGGGATGTGAACATAAAGCAGATACTCCCGCTCCGGATGGCCATGCGGTAGTTTCGACAAAGTGTATTCATCAAAAGTCAGGTAACTTTTATTCAAATGACGTAGAACTTTCGTCATCGAGGTTTCAATAATCATGTAATCAAATCCTTAAAATAAATCTAAAATTAGCACTATCGCAACAGATATAACTTCACTCGTAAACGTAAAAAATCAGGATATAGCAAGTCACTGCCGACATGTCCACAAAAAAGCATCGCTATCAACCGGCACAATTTCAGACAAATTCATAAAACCACAGTCCCAGTGACCGATAAAAATCGTGAAAAACTCCAATAAAAAACCGGGCCGCAAGAATTTTCCGTTGAATTCCTGCGGCCCGGCGAATAACCACTCCGGACTCGGATTAATAGATTCCCAAGTCAATCTATCGTACGGCTAGAAATATAGCACTTTATCCGCCCCGTTAATCGCGCCCCAGGCATCAGGCAACTTGACCGGCACAATAAAATCCTCAATGTTAGAGGTATCATCCACTGAGTCGGCAAAACCGTTCAGCACATGGAAAGTGGCACAGGAAGCGATCGTAACTCCCAACTGATCCTTCTGAAAACGAGCCATCTGCTCCAGGTTATCGGGCAGATCAGCCGCCGCAAGACCCTCTAACTGACTCGCAATCAACTCTTTGGTTTCCTGATTAATCTCAAGTTTTGCCAACTCACCTTTTTTAGCCATACTGACCGCATTCGGGCCGTAGAAGATGGTAACATTAGGCACATTACTCAACTTTTTGGCCATAAAAGCAATCACATAGCTGGCATATTGGTTGGCCGGCTCGGTTGTTGCCACAACTAATAACAGATTTTTTGTTTCAGTCATTTCTCCCTCCATTAATCTGAAGTTGAACATCCTCGTAAATCTATCCCGAAAAAGCGATTTCAAGCTATATACCCAAGCCTCAGACAAGTCCAGAAAAAATTTCGCCAGCCCCAGCGGCAGAGCCATAAAAAAGCCTGACCCGCAGCGCCGAAACAACGATTTTAGTTTGACATGATGTGAAAAATTGTTTATGAAGCAGGATAGAATAATTTCGGATAGATTGAATTACTGATTACACACGACAATAGAGTCATCTGGAGGGTACAGTTCCTCTTAAATAAAAGGCTTTTAAGGAGTAGTTTATGCCGGTTATTACAATTTCTAAAGAGTTTGCTTCAGGTGGTGTCAATATTGCTAAACGTCTGTCTAAAAAGCTTAATTACGACTATTTCGATAAAGGCATTGTCCAGCAAGTAGCTGATCATACCAAAGTATCACCTCAGGAGGTCAAAGATTTCGAAGTTGAGGGCCATATCAATTTCCGGGCTCACCTCTCACGCCTTATCGACCTTGATATTTTTAAAAGAAACCCTAAAAGCGATAACACAGAAGAGGTTGCAACCACCTACGATGAACGCGATAAGGTTCCCTACTCCTTTGACACCCAAGGATGGATTGACAGTGACATCTACCGGGATATGATCTGCAAGGTTATTTCTGAACTCGGCCAGCAAACCAATGTCCTGATTGTCGGCCGGGGTGGACAGTGCATCCTGCGAGAGCAACCGGATGTAGTCAATATCAGAATCATCTCAGCCATGGCCGACCGGGTAGCCCGGCTTAAGATCGAAAACCCGGATCTAAGTGAGGCCCAGGCCCAGAAACAGATTGAAGCAATGGATAAAAAGAGTCAGGAGTACATTAAATTCTACTTCAAAGCAGACTGGAGTGATCCCAAACTCTATGATATCGTAATTAACACCAGCCGGATCAACGATGATAAAGTCGTTAACTGGTTGGCCGGAATTTTTGCATAGATAACGGGAACAGATAAGCTATCTCATAAAAAAAACGATGAAAAACAAAAAAGCCCGTTGAGTGTTGCCGTTGATCGCAACACTCAACCCCGCTTGGATCTTCAATATAAGCGAAGACTGAGACGGTTGGACTTAATTTTGTTAGTTTAAGCATATTTGCGCTATCAATTTTGCCCACCTCTTTAGTTTGAGGTGGGCTTTTTATTTTTAAATTCAAGCGGCATTTTTATGCTACTAGAGGAAACATTTTCATGGCTAAGAAAGTTAACACAACTACCCTCGCTGAGATGAAAAAAGCGGGTGAAAAAATCACCATGGTCACCGGTTATGACTACCCTTTCGCCCGCCTTCTCGATGAGAGTGGTATCGACACAATTCTCGTCGGTGATTCTGTCGGAGTTGTGGTCGCCGGCTACAAAGATACCCTGCCGGTTACGGTTGACGAGATGATCTACCACGGCCGGGCCGTGGTCCGCGGCACCGACCGCGCCCTGGTTATCATTGACCTGCCATTCATGAGCTACCAGATAAGTATCGAGGATGCCAAATTACAAGCCGGCCGCATCATGAAAGAGACCGGGGCCGAAGCCGTAAAACTCGAAGGCGGGGTCACCATGAAAGAGACCATAAGAGCCCTGGTTGATATCGGGATCCCGGTCTGTGGCCACATCGGTTTAACCCCGCAGGCAGTTAACCAGCTCGGCGGATTTAAAGTGCAACGTGAAAAAGAGCGCCTTATACAAGATGCCATAGCCGTTGCTGAAGCGGGAGCATTTGCTCTGGTCATAGAGTGTGTCCCCAGTGAGATAGCAACCGAAATCAGCCAAGCGCTTAATATCCCGACTATAGGTATCGGGGCCGGTAACGGCTGCGATGGCCAAGTTCTGGTTCTGCACGATATGCTCTCACTCTTCGACCGTTTCCGACCATCTTTTGTCAAACAGTATGCCAACCTCGGTGAAGAAACGAAAAAAGCTATGGCCGAATACAGCCGTGAAGTGAAAACCGGAATCTTCCCCGGCGATGAGCACTCTTTCAAATAACCATTAACTAAATATACAGTTACTCATCATGAAACAGATTAACAGCAATTGCGAAATGCAGACATTCGCTCGGGAAAGCCAACGCAACGGCAAAAGTATCGCCTTGGTACCAACTATGGGATTTCTCCACGAGGGCCATCTTGAACTTATGCGAAGAGCCCGGGAGAAGGCCGATCTGGTCGTAGTTTCGATCTTCGTTAATCCGATTCAATTCGGCCCCAACGAAGACCTTGACTGCTACCCCCGTGACCTTGCAGGTGATCTTAATAAATGTGACTCTATCGGAGTTGATATCGTCTTCACCCCGACCCCGGAAGAGATCTATCCTGACGGGTTTCAGACGGCCGTTGCAGTTAATAAAATCACTCAGGTTCTCTGCGGTGCCAGCCGCCCGAACCACTTTCAGGGGGTCACAACCGTAGTCGGCAAACTTTTCAATCTGACCCTGCCGGATTTTGCTTTTTTCGGTGAAAAAGATTTCCAGCAACTGGCGGTTATTCGGCGGATGGTGATTGATTTGAACTTTCCTCTGGAAATTATCGGTGTCCCGATCGTCCGGGAAAGTGACGGCCTGGCGATGAGCTCCCGCAACGCCTACCTGCCAGCACAACAACGGGCTGAAGCTCCCGCTATCTACAAAGCTCTAAGTAATGCCTGCAAGCTCTACAATCAGGGTATAAATAAGTCTGAAAAACTCTGCAAAGCAGTTTCCAATCAACTGAACAAGAATATTGAAAGTGATTTCGAAATAGAGTATATCGAAATTTACGACTCTAATAACCTTACTCGGATAAAAAATAAAATTTCATCACCGGCAACCATTTTGATCGCTGTTCATCTCGGGAAAACCCGCTTAATCGACAACCTTCAACTTTAAAAATTTTTAGAAATAGAGGATAAGATTCATGCTGCTCACAATGTTTAAAGGTAAGCTTCATCGCGCCACCGTCACCGATGCTAATCTCTCTTATGAAGGCAGTATCACGATTGATAAAACCCTGCTTGAGGCTTCCGGCATCCTGCCTTATGAACAGGTCCAGGTCTACAACCTGACCAACGGCTCCCGTTTCACCACTTATGTCATCGAAGGCGAATACGATAACGGCGAAATCTGCATCAACGGAGCCGCCGCCCGCCTGGCCCGTAAAGGGGATATGGTCATCATTGCAGCCTATGCCACAATGAGTGAAGAGGAGGCCAGCAACTTCACCCCCAGGAGTATCCTTGTCGACAGTCAAAACCGAATTGTCAATCAATCCGTCAAATAGAAATTAATCTAAGTCTACCTGCTGACCAAAAAAAAGCTCGACCTCTTTACCAGTAAAAGAGGTCGAGCTTTTTTAGTGACTTACCTGCAGGAGATGGCTACGTTAGAGATATTCGCGAATCAGGATTTCGGCAATCTGGACGGCGTTTAAGGCCGCACCTTTACGAATGTTATCGGCAACGACCCAGAGATTGATACCGTTGGCGATCGATTCATCTTCGCGAATCCGGCCGACCAGCGTGGCATCCTGACCAGCCCCGTCGATGGCCAGGGGGTAACGGTTTTGAGCCAGGTCATCGACCAGTTCAACTCCCGGGGCTCGTTCCATGAGCTCGCGCACCTCGTCAACCGTAATTTTTTCATCGGTTTCGATATTGATCGATTCGGAATGGCTGAAAAAAACCGGCACCCGAACGGCGGTGGCAGTAACCCCAATCGAGTCATCGGCAAAAATCTTTTTTGTCTCCCGCACCATCTTCATCTCCTCTTTCGAATAACCATTCTCAAGAAAGACATCGATATGGGGAAGACAGTTGAATGCAATTTGATGGGGATAGACGTTAACCGGTAATTCCGACTCCTGGTTAAAGAGAGCGAATACCTGTTTTTCAAGCTCATCGATCGCTTTTTTACCACTGCCGGAGACCGCCTGATAGGTCGAAACAACGACCCGTCGAATTCCGACTTCATCATAAATCGGTTTTAAGGCGACAACCATCTGGATGGTCGAACAGTTGGGATTGGCGATAATCCCGCGTATTTTATAATCGGCAATTGCTCCGGGATTAACCTCGGGCACGACCAGCGGCACATCCTCATCCATACGGAAGGCGTTGGTATTGTCAATCACCACGGCGCCACTCGCAGCAGCAGCGGGAGCAAAAACCTCACTGATTGAGCCGCCGGCGGAAAAAAGGGCAATATCGACTCCATCAAAAGAGTCTTCGGTCAACTCTTCAACAACGTATTCAGTACCCTTGAATTCATAGGTTTTACCGACCGATCTGGCCGAGGCCAGAAGTTTCAACTCTGATACCGGAAAATCCCGGTCTTCCAGGGTTGCAATCATCTCATTGCCAACCGCGCCGGTAGCCCCGACTACAGCAACACTGTAACCTGCCTGTTTCATTTAGATCTCTCCATTAAAATAGTTTATCTTTTTCTCTGAATGTTCACTTAACCTGCAGACGCTTGCGCCAGTGTTCCATTAGGCCGCCGTCATCGAGAAGTTTTTGCATAAATTCGGGTACCGGCCGGGCTTGAAAGATCTGGCCGCCGGTCAGATCTTTAATCGTACCAGTTGCCGGATCGACATTAACCTGATGTCCCTCGGCAATAGCAGCGGCAGCTTCAGCTGATTCAAGGATCAGAAGCCCGGTATTAAAAGCATTACGATAGAAAATCCGGGCAAACGTCGGCGCAATTATACAGGCAACTCCAGCCGCTTTAATCGCGATGGGTGCGTGTTCACGGGAGGAGCCGCAGCCAAAATTTTTGCCCGCAACAATGATATCACCAACCGCAACCTTACCAGCAAAACCCGGATCCGCATCTTCCATGCAGTATTTAGCCAACTCTTGCGGGTCTGAAGTATTAAGATAGCGGGCCGGGATAATCGCATCGGTATCGACATCATCGCCAAATTTCCAGGCTTTACCTTCAATATTATTCATATAATTCCTCTTGAAATTTAATTAAATGATCTCTTCCGGTGTGGCAATCCGGCCCAAAATTGCACTCGCGGCGGCAACCGCCGGATTGCTCAGATAGACCTCACTTTCAGGGTGACCCATGCGGCCGACAAAATTACGGTTGGTCGTTGCGACAGCCCGCTCACCGGCAGCTAATATCCCCATGTGACCGCCAAGACAGGGGCCGCAGGTCGGTGGTGAAATCAGGGCTTCAGCATCGAGAAAGATCTCGGTCAAACCCTCTTTAATCATCTGCCGATAGACATCCTGGGTGCCGGGAATAATCAGCAGCCGCATAAATGGTGCCGCCTTTTTTCCTTTAAGCAATTTTGCCGCCAGGCGAAAATCTTCGATCCGGCCATTGGTACAGGAACCGATTACAACCTGATCAATCGCGATATTATCAGCTGCCGCCTGATCGACTGAACGACTCTTATCCGGCAACGGCGGGTAAGCCACCTGGGGCCGGATCTTGGTGACATCAATTTCAATAGTTTTACAATAATTTGCGTCCGGGTCACTGCTAAACAGGGTATAGTCGCGCTGGGCTCGAGGCCGGACGTAATCAAGTGTAATCTCGTCCGGAGCGATGATCCCGTTTTTGGCCCCGGCCTCAATTGCCATATTCGCCATCGACATCCGCCCGTACATCGGCAGACTGGAAATCGTCTCTCCCATCATCTCAATCGCCTGATAAAGAGCCCCGTCAACCTTGAGCAGACCGATAGTATGCAGAATAAGATCCTTTCCCTCAACCCAGGGCGGCAGTTCACCATGATAGACAACTTTAATTGTCTCCGGCACCTTGAACCAGACCTTGCCGGTTGCCATGGCAGCGGCAAGATCGGTACTGCCAACCCCGGTCGCAAAAGCGCCCAACGCCCCGTAAGTACAAGTATGTGAATCGGCCCCGACAATCAGATCACCCGGCAGCACCAGACCCTGCTCCGGCAGCAGCACATGTTCAATCCCGACCCGGCCGATCTCAAAATAGTTTTTGAGTTTCTGCTGTTTGGCAAATTCGCGTAAAATTTTAGCCTGTTCCGCAGATTTAATATCCTTGTTCGGGGTAAAATGATCCGGAATCAGTAAAACCCGTTCGTCATCAAAAACCTTCTCGACCCCAAGCTTTTCGAACTCGGCAATCGCAATCGGCGCAGTCACATCATTGGCCAGCGCGATATCGACTTGAGCCTCAATCAGCTGCCCCGGCTCAACCTCTTTGAGCCCGGCATGAAAAGCCAGTATTTTTTCAGTTATAGTTTGTGCCACAAAATCCCTCCTGACACGGGCTTTGCCCGCAATTTAAGTAGCCTGTAAGACACTAAACCGTTACTTGCGGACGGTTGCGTTTTTTGTATTCAAGTTTGTTGAGAGCATTCATATAAGCCTTGGCGCTGGCGACAACGACACAGGTATGCGCCCCCTGCCCCATCATCGTCAGACCCTCATCTTTGATCCTGACGGTAACCTCGCCGAGCGCGTCCGCACCCCCTGTAATTGATTTGACCTCATAAGTCAAGAGACGGCTCTGAGTATTGGTTAACTCTTTGATAGTTTTGAAAATCGCATCAATCGCCCCATCTCCGAACTCCGCCCCGCGCACGACTTTTCCTTCAACCTCAATCTCTAAGGTGGAGTTCGGCATCGCCTCGGTGCCACTGTTGACACTGACAAAATTGAGCTTGTAATAGTGCGGGATACGGATAATCTCAT
>JAOZQE010000190.1 GCA_029932385.1 bacterium
TTTTCAGCGATGAATCTGCCAGATCAAGAAGAATAACAACACCTAAACCGCATCCCAAACCAGCTACAATGGCCAGTAAAATCATATTTACCATATTGGGAGATACCGGCGTCTCAGGGAAAAGTGCAGGATCGACAATCCGAAAAGTGGCTGATTTATTACCGATTTCCATCTGTTTGGAGACTTCCGACTGGCTCAAACGCTTGAGCAGTTCCTGGTAAGTCTCTCTGACCGAATTACGCTCCTGGATCAGAACCCCGAGTTCTTTGCGACTTTCAGGAATTTCACGCAGGCTATCTTCTCTTTTTTTGATCAATCTCTGCAGGCTTCTTTTTCTGGCGTTCAGGGTTGCTATCTCGGCGCCAATAGAGATTATTTCCTGCTTGACCTGCTGGTAAACCGGGTTAGGCATTGACGACATACCGGTAGGCTCCATATCTAAACCTGATAATGAATCTTCAGTTATTTCATCTTCTGTCGAGGCTAAAATGGATTTATTTTCAGCAGCTCTTTTTTTAAGTAATTGGATGTCAGCTTTAAGAACAATTATCGTCGGGTGGTTTTCGGTATAGCGTATAAGCAGATGTTCAAGTTGGGCTTCTTTTTCCATAATAGCGGAGTCATCAACACCCGTAGAATCATCGAACATATCAAATGAACCAAACATTTCACCGGTATCAACTGTTGGACTCAACGATTTTAATTGCCTCTGCAAAGCTTTGCGGCGAGGTTCATATGTATATAAATCCAACTCCAGTTCTTCAATCTCCATATTAAATTCTTGGATCTCATCCAGTGTGCCTTCTTCATCAAGGGTGAAATAGATACCATTTTTATTGCGAAACTTAATAATAGTGTCTTCAGCAGTATCAAGTTTTTTCTTGAACAGATCAATTTGTTCATTGAGAAAGCGGTTGGCACCATAGGCTTCGTCTCGCTTTGCGGAAATATTTTCCTCAACATATTTACCAACCAAGGTATTGACATATGTCTGAGCAAAGGCCGGATCTTCATCAACCAGGGAGACGACAAAGAGTTCCTGACCACGAACGCTGATATTGGTTCTTTTCTTCAATTTATCGATAAAAACCTGCTGTTCGGCTTTACTTTCAGTAAATATATCTGACTCCATTTCAGTCAGAACCCTCGATATGAGTTCTCTACTGCTTAAAGCGTAACGCAATACACGAATGCGATCACGCATATCGGGAGAAACAGCAAGACCCTTGACCAGGCTGCCGATCACATTCTTTTCAATAAAAACAGTACTATCAGCCTCGTATTTTTTCGGTATCGTATAAGTATAACCGACAATCAATACCGTTACCAGCATGGCAACTGCCAGAAAAATATAGCGACGATAATAGATAACTTTCAGGTAATTGAGGCCGCTACTTAGAATGTCGTTGGATTCGGTCATAATAGATGGTATCTTAATGAGTTAAAGGGTTAAAGGAACCGTGAACCTCTTTTAAGGGCACCCTTAAAACATACTTTCACGGACAATTACGTAGTCACCGGGGATTACATCGATGTTCTGGGCCAAATCCTTGCCTTTAAGCAGGTCTTTTATATTTACGTCAAGCTTTTGGCCATCTTTTCTGATAATAACTATGTTACTTTGCTTGGCATATTCACCGAAACCGCCGGCTTCAAGAATCACGTCAAGAACCTTCATACCATGTCTGTAGAAAATATACTTCGGCGCTCCAACCGCGCCGACAACATAGATCTTGTTTGTTTCATTACTGGGTATATGGACTATATCATTGGCTTGAAGTTCAACATCTTTACTTAAATCACCTTCCATAAAAAGAGCATAAAAATTGCTCACCAATTTAGTTCCATCACGATAAAGATAGGCATTATCAAGATCGGCTTCTTTTACATTGTCAAGCTGGCAGAGAAGCCGGAATAAGGTTGTATTGCCAGACATTGCAACTACTCCAGTAGCAACTCCGCCACCCGATATATAGACCTTGTTATTGGTTATTTGAGTAACCGTCACAGTTACGATTGGCTTCTTGACAAAATTGGCTATCGCTTTTTCAAGTTTGACTCTGAGTTGGGTTGGGGTAAGCCCCTGGGCTTCGATATCACCGACCGCAGGCAGGGTTATCTTACCGTCGGGTCGTACCAAAACCACAACGCTCAACTCAGGCGATCCCCAAACCGAAACTTGAAGACCGTCTCCAGAACCAACAACATAATCAGCAGCTCCGACTGAACTGGAGTAAAAAAACAAGGGCAGAAATAACAATGCAAATAAAATTTTCTTCATAATAGGCTCCATATCCCTGGATATTACAAATCAGTCAAGTAACGCTACAACTTGCATCGTTGACAGTTTTAAGTATTAGGGGTTTATTTCTTTAGGGTACCTTGAAAAATTGCCTTTTTCCCCAATTGCTGCGTTGAACTCAAATTTTAATCCTCAAAATACTCAATGTATTCCTGCGGTTAAAATCTTCGTCCGCCTTGCACTAGAATAAAAATTCTAATTTTTCAAGACACCCTTTAATTTGTGCAACAATTTTTCACATTTCTCTTTTTCCGGAAAATCACCCAAAGTTAAAGCTTTTTCCGTGATAGCAATAGCTTTAGCATCTAGATTTTGATTGTTGCAGGCTAAGGCTAAATGGTAAAGAACTGTGGGATTTTTGGGTAACTGACGAGCAGCTTTAGCTAAAAGTTTGAGAGCTTCCTGGCCCCGACCGTTCTGTAGCAGCACATAACCCAATGTATCCATAATCCCAGGATTGCTGGGGCGCAAACGGTAGGCCTTCATCGCCAATTCCAAAGATTTTTCATTATTACTGTAATTTTCAGCGTAGAGATACGCTGCGTTATTCAAACTGGGCACGTGCTCAGCATCTTTGGCCAGAACCTCTTCAT
>JAOZQE010000191.1 GCA_029932385.1 bacterium
GGCTCAGTTGTATTTGAACTTATTCTTGATAATGGTGCCACATTGTTAGGTGTAAAGCTTGATAAACGAACGACAAAATTTACTAAAAAGATAGGTGCTGAGAATGCTGCAGTGATCCCATACACTATACTTATAGAAAATGGAGAAGCACAAGTATTGGCTCCAAAATATAATTTAGCTCTACACTATCCTCTTTTGAGTATGGCAGGATTTATGACTATAGCCACTGTGCCTGGCGCTATCTTGAAAGATTGTGAGAAGATCTTTAAATAAGGGAGTAAAAGGAGAAGGGATTAGAATCCTTTCTCCAAGAAAAGGTATCCTCAAATATGTAATCTCAAGATATTAATTTCTTAGAATAAATCGTTAAAAAGTTCATGGGTAGATTTGTTTTTTGCAGGTTTAGCTGTTGACTTTGGTATCGGTTTATCTTTAGGTTTTGCTTCTATATTAAAAAGTTCTTTCACTGATGTTTTTTTAGATTTGACAGTCACTTCCTTAGCTTTTACTTTTTTATTAACACTTTTCTTTTCTATAGGTTTAGTTGTTGTAATCTCTTTTCCTATACTGGCAAATTCAGGCTTTACACTATTGGCTATAATGGGTTCAAGCTCTTCTGTTATATTTCCTTCCGGTTTCAGATAATCAAGTTCTACCAATGTGTGTATTATACGCTTAAAGGTAGGTACAGCAGATTGTGATGCAAAATATTTTCTATATTTTTTTGCTTTGATGACTAACACACCAATCGTGTATTTGTGTCCATGCTCATCATTTGCAAAACCGTAAAAACTACTATGATATTCCCGTACATAACGCCCATGCTTGGCGATATGAGCAGTTCCGGTTTTTCCTCCGATTTCAAGACCCGGGTATTTGGCTTTTTTCCCTGTACCATTTTGTACAACTTTAATGAGGATATCATGTATCTGATTAGCAGCTTTTTTACCTATGGGATGCAAATTTCCCACTTTAGGTTCAAGAGTGTAACGGTTTCCCTTGCTATCTACAAGTGCCTCTACTATACGTGGTGTGACGGCTATGCCATCATTGTTAAAGGCACTGTACGCCTTGAAAAGTTGTGCAAATGTAACCATCATCCCATAGCCGTATGAGCTGTTTGCTCTATGCATTTGGTGCTCTAGTTTATAGAGTGGCTTGAGGGTACCGGGTAGATCACGTGAAAGATCAAGCCCGGAAGGTTTTGCTATACCAAATTTGATTAATCCTTCTCTAAACTCTTTACCAGTGAGTTTCCATGAAATTTGAGAAATACCGACATTGGAGGAGTGAACAATGATATCTGTTGCTGTAAGTGATTCAAATTTGTGGTCATCCGTAATGGTTCGTTTTTTACCGATCTTCATGCGACCGTTAAAGGTATTGAACCAAGTATTTGGTGTGATAACTTTATGGTCCAATGCCAGGGCTAGTGTGAGAGGCTTAAGTACAGAACCTGCTTCATGCGGATACTCTGAAAACTTAGGATTAAGTGCAGGGATATCTTTTTGTATAATATGTGAAGGGTTATAACGTTCTGAACTGGCTAAGGCAAGTACTTTTCCCGTTTTGCTCTCCATAACACCAACTATGATTTCATCTGCATCAATACTTTCCTTCATTTGGTCGAGCATAAGTTCAACCCTTCGTTGAAAGGCTAAAGGGATATTAAGATGTAAGTCCATCCCGTCTACACGTTGGAGTTTTATACTGTTTTGATCATGTATTACGGCACCTGTAACATCTCTTTTTCCCTTAAAGTAACCATTTTTCTTGGATGTAATATGTTTGTCATAGTTTCGTTCAAGTCCTTTTTTCCCTTGAGGCCTTGTATATCTTCCATCATCCTTATCTCCTACATAACCAAGGATAGGACTCATAACATCACCCAGTGGAAATCGTCTGCTCTCACCATTTTCGATGATATCCAGTCCATAAAGTACTTCAATACCATTACGGTTTTTAACCCAACGAAATGTATCTAGTTTTCTGAGTTTATAGGCAAGTGATTTCAGTTGCATTGCAGTGCGGGAATTGATACTTTTGGAAAGTGTAATATTGCCTTTTATCTCTTTGCCTTTGTGGTTTTTAAACTTTTTCAGTAGTTCTTTTTCCGGAATGCCACTATAGATACTGAAAAGTTTAATGAACATGGCTTTTTTCCCCGGTTCAATACTTGCACCGCGTATTACAGCCTGATAGGTTTTTTCAGAGCTACTGAGTGTATAGTTGTCAGCAGAAATGATGGCTCCACGAAAAGATCTGTCATGTATAGTCGCGTGATGACTGGGGATACGTCTGTCAGATGTGATGGTTTTAAGTACTGAAAATAAGAAAATGCCCATAGCAAGTACTAAGAGTAAAAAAAGAAAACCAATTTTGTTCTTTCTTTGATGTATGGTTTGATTTTGTATTTTTTTATTCATATTTCCCTCTTGTTAGAGTGCAATTTTATCAAAGTTATCTATTAAATTTGATAAAATACTAATTAATATAGAATAAACCCGAATTATGCAGTAGAAATCACAAACTACGTTTATACTATTCTATTGCATAATTTGGAATATAAAGAGATATAGATGATTGACAAACCCCTTTTAGCCGGTGTTATGACACTTTTAACACTTTCACTGGTGATGAGTTATTCTCTCTCTACTTATGCAGTAGTACACTTTGAATATATGGATTTTCATTTCTTTATACGACAAAGTATGGCTATAATTATAGGCTTTGTGACTATGGTTATTTTAAGTAAGCTAGACCCGGATAAGTGGTTTTCAAGAGTAGGTCTTTTACTGTTCTTCGGCTTTTTTATTTTGATGATCGTTATGCAGTTTTTACCTTCATCCTTAGTAAATGCAGTAGGAGGTGCCAAAAGATGGATTCGGGTAGGAC
>JAOZQE010000192.1 GCA_029932385.1 bacterium
CTTTATTGGGGCAAGCTGCGATACAAGCCCCGCACCCCTGACAGACGGCCTGGTTAACATCGGAGATCCGCGTAAACTCATTCATCAACCGGGCTCCGTAAGGACAGATGTCAATACAGATGCCACAGCCGCTGCAAACATCGTTTTTAACTTCGGCAATCAGCGGATCGGCAATCAGGGTTTCATTCGAGAACATCGTCTGAATCTTGCCCGCCGTCGCCAGAGCCTGAGAGACCGTATCAGTAATATCTTTGGGTGACTGGCCACAACCGGCAAGATAGACACCCTTGGTTGAACTCTCGACCGGATAGAGCTTAATATGAGTTTCGGAGAGAAAAGCGTCGCCGTCAATTGTCACATTCATCTTTTTGGCGAGATCACGAATCCCGGCTTTAGGCTCCATAGCCATGGCCAAAACCACAAGATCGGCCTCGATCTCAAGCTGACGGTTGCTTAAAGTGTCGCTGGTAAAAACTCGCAAAAAACCATCTTCTTGAATTACTTTGGCGACCCGACCGCGAATATAGACAAGATTTTCCTCTTCCATACCTTTCTGAACAAACTCTTCAAAGTCGCGGCTGTCGGAGCGGATATCCATATAAGAGATAAAAGCTGTCCCATCTTCAACCTGCTGGCGGTAGAGACGGGCCTGTTTTGCCGTATACATACAACAGGCCCGCGAACAATAAGCTTTATGGCGTTCAGGATCACGCGAGCCGACACACTGGATAAAAACTACTTTTTTCGGTACCTCGCCATCGGAAGGACGCAGTACCTGGCCTTTAGTTGGCCCGGTCGGATCAAGCAGACGCTCAAAGGCTAAAGCATCAATGACATCGGGAAGTTTTCCAGCCCCGTATTCCGGCATTTTTGCCGGACTGTAAAGATCATAACCGGTGGCCATAACGATAGCCCCGACAAACTCTTCATTAAGCGTGCGAATAGTTCCCAGATCGATAGCATTTTCCGGGCAGACGTCAACGCAGGCTTGGCATCTTACACCCGCACCAGCATCCATTTCAGCCTCTTCCACATCAACAAAATGGAGACAATCGCTCTGCTCTAAAACCGGGATCCGGGCTCCTTCCGTCTGATTATAGCGAAAGATTGCACCCCTTTTGCTTAAACCTCGGTTAAACTCATCCGCCACCGAAACCGGGCACACTTCTAGACATTTACCACAAGCCGTACATTTTGCCGGATCGACAAAGGCCGGGCGGGTTTTTATTGTAACATTAAAATTACCGACATAACCATCAAGCACTTCAACCTCGGAATTGACATAAAGCTTAATCCGGGGATGAGCATTGACTTCATCGATTTTTTTCTGCAGCAGTTCAGGGATATTATGAAAATAAGGAAAAGTCTGACTGATTTGGGCCATGTGACCGCCGATCGCCGGTTCCCTTTCAATTATAGCAACATCATAATCGGCATTCGCCAGATCAAGGGCTGACATGATGCCGGCAATCCCGCCACCGACGACGCAAACCCGTTTGGTAAGATCGATGGTAATCGTCTCTAGAGGCAGATTCTCCTTAACCTTATCAAGGGTTCCCTCAATAATACTAACCGCTTTGGCGGTCGCCAACGGCTTATTATTCTGATGTACCCAGCTGCACTGCTCACGAATATTGGCGATCTCCACAAGATAAGAGTTCATGCCAACCGAGCCAGCGGCTTTACGGAAAGTGTTTTCATGCATGCGGGGTGAGCAGCATGCCACGACAACCCCGTCAAGACCCTTTTCCGCTATGGTATCCTTGACCAGCTGCTGGCCAGGATCGGAGCACATATACATGTAGTTTTCGGCATGGACAACCCCATTCAGTTTCTTAGCCTCTTCTACAGCCTTATCAACATCAACACTGCCAGCGATATTGGAACCGCACCAGCAGACGAAGACTCCGAGTTTCTTTTCCATTAAACTGCTTCCTGCTTCTGACGTCTGACTGAGGAGAGAAAGACCTGGGCTTTACTGGATGCGGCACTGCCTTGAGCCGCGGAATCTGCAATATCTTTAATTCCCTGACAACAACCGGCGAGATAGATCCCCTGCTGACCGGTTTCTATCGGTGAAAGCTTATAGTTATCTTCAACGAAAAAGCCGTCATGATTACATTTAATACCAAGCATATCGGCCAACTCCTGGGCTCCTTCATTAGGCACCATCGCAGCGGCTAAAACAACCATGTCGGCGGCGATCTCGATATTTTTTCCAGTCAGTGTATCAGCCCCGTGCACAATAATTTTTTCACCGTCCCGATGGAGTTTCGCGGCGCGGCCGCGAATGTAGAGAATCTCCTCTTCAGAGACCGATTGCTGAATAAACTGCTCGTAGCCTTTGCCCGTTGAGCGAATATCGATATAGAAGATATAGACCTGACCGTCATGGACTTTATGTTTATAAAGCCGGGCATGCTTGGCCGTATACATACAACAAACCCGGGAACAATAGGCTTTATGAAATTCCGGATTCCGGGAACCGACACACTGAATAAAAACGATATCTTTAACTAATTTCCCATCGGAAGGACGCACTATCTCTCCGGCCGTCGGCCCGGAAGCTGAAAGGTAGCGTTCAAAAGTCAGACCATCAATAACGTCATCAATCTTACCACCGCCGTATTCCGGCATCTTGTTTTTCCAATCGTAAATATCAAAACCGGTAGCCACAATGATGGCACCGATATGAGCCTCAAAAAAACTCTCCTGCTGCTTATAGTCGATGGCATCAACCGGGCAGGCGTTGGCACAGACTCCACATTTACCCAAAGTCAAGTAACGGCAGCGATCAACATCAATCACCGGTTTATTAGGCACGGCCTGGGGAGAGAGAGTATAGATAGCGGTCATGCGCCCGGCATCACGCTCAAAAAGAGCAATCC
>JAOZQE010000193.1 GCA_029932385.1 bacterium
GGTAATATTTTGTTAGCCAGCGGACGATTTCCGGGCTGACCAGATCAATTTTGTTGGCTACGGTCAATATCGGAATATGGTCGAGGTCAAGCTCTCTTAAGATATCTTCCACCGTTTCTATCTGTTCTTTCACCTCACTGTTGCTGCTGTCAACAACATGGAGGAGGAGGTCGGCTTCACGGAGCTCTTCTAAGGTTGTCCGAAAGGCATCGAGCAGATCTTTGGGTAGCTTTTTGATGAAACCGACAGTGTCGGTAATGATAATTTCCTGCTCCTGCGGCAGCCGCAGCCGCCGCGAGGTTGGATCCAGAGTGGCAAAAGGCAGGTTTTCAGTAAAAACTTCGCTGCGGGTCAGGATGTTGAGCAGAGTCGATTTCCCGGCATTGGTATAGCCCACGATTGAGACCAGCGGCAGTTGGTTTCTTTTTCTTTTTTTTCTCGCATTGGTCCGGCTCCGGGCCATTTTCTGCAGTTTCTTCTCAAGTTTTGAAATTCGCTCACGAATCCGTCTCCTGTCAATCTCCAGAGTTGTTTCACCCGGTCCCCGGCTGCCGATGCCGCCGGTCAAACGGGATAAAGCTGTGGTCTTGTCCGAAATCCGGGGCAGACGGTATTTAAGCTGAGCCAGTTCAACCTTAAGTTTTCCTTCACGACTCAGTGCCCTCCGGGCAAAGATATCAAGGATCAGCAGGGTTCGGTCGATGACTTTAAGGTCGGTCTGCCGGGAGAGGTTGTTGACCTGGGTCGGACTTAAATCGTGATCGAAGATCAAAAGATCGACATCCTGTTCCATCGAAGAGATAATTATCTCCTTCAACTTGCCTGAACCGATTGCCATGTGGGGATTAAGCTTGCGTTGCTGGGTGAAACTGTCGACAACGGTGATTTCAGCGGCCTCTGCAAGTTCAGTCATCTCGGTGACTGATTGGTCCAGGGTTCTGGCTGCATTCGGTCCGACACTGACGATAATTGCCCGCTGATTTTCCCGGCCTGTTGTCTTATGGGCGAACTCGGTGACCGCAGAACTCTCGAGTGAATGGAAAAGCTCGAGACAGTTCAGGTTAATATTTTCGATTGAAGTCAGGGGTAAGGCGATGTGGTTTGATGTCCCGGTATCGGGTTGCAGATGGCCGATGGCAATTGTTTCCGGAAGACCGACGCTGTCAACCTTGATCACCGCCATAAGGTCGAGGCGGAGCATGGTCAAATCGGTAATATCTTCACGGTTGAGAATCTCAGATCCGAAACTGGTGTGGATACAGCGCAAGCCGCGCAGACGGCCGTGGCCGAGCCGGTAGCGATGCAGTGAGGGGATGGCAATCGCCTGGCTGTCACCGACAATGATCATCTCAACCAGGCCCTTGCGATTCAATAACAGGCCAAGTTGCCGGCCGCAGTCGAGGCTTAAAAGACTCAGCTGCCGGGCCAGTTCCTGACTGATGACTTCCTCCGGCAGAGAGCGCCGCCGGTAGAGGCGCTGGATAAATTTTCGCTGGCGCGGTTTGAGATCTTCGTGATTACCGTAGAGTTCCATGCTGATTTAGGCCCACCGCACTATTTTTTTAAACATTTGATCCCCTTGCCCTTGAAAGCCGGGATGAAACAGCGGTTGCAGGAGTTGCAGTCGGAAGGTTCGTAACGACCCTTCTGCCAGCGGTTGATAAGATCCGGCTCACGGATAAGGGGGCGGCAGAGAGAAATCAGGGATATCCCTTGAGAGATTAATTCTTCTGCGGTTGCAAATGAGCGAATTCCGCCGACGGCAGCTACGGGAATGGTCAGAGATTCAGCAAAGGATAAGATTTCATTACGGAAAGGAACCTCGTTGACACCCGCCTCAATTTTCTGGGGTATCGGGGTCAGCGGTTTGGAGATCTGGCTGCCGCCGCTGACCTCAACTCCGTTAAGACCGCGTTCGGCGAGCTGTCGGGTTATCTCAAGACTCTCTGCACACTCAAGGCCATTGTCAAAATAGTCGGAGCCGTTGATTTTGATGGTAATGGTGAAATCATCTCCGGTGTACTCCCTGACTTTTTCATAGACAGCAATTAAAAAGCGGGCCCGGTTCTCGAGAGTGCCGCCGTAGTCGTCATCGCGCAGGTTGGAAAAAGGTGATAGAAACTGATTGATCAGGTAGCCGTGGGCTGCATGAATCTGGACTCCGTCGCAGCCGGCTTCCCGGGCCCGGGCGGCAGCTTCAGCAAATTTTATCGTCAGATCCTTAATCTCCGTCACGTTTAAGGCTTTCGGGGTCTCTTCAAAAAGTGGTTCCAGGTTGGCGCTCGGAGCGACGGTTGGCTCTCCGGTAGTCTGGGATTTAGCCAGTCCGCCGCAGTGTACCAGTTGTGCCAGCAGAGCTACATCTTCTCTTTTGACCACCTCGACTATTTTTTTAAGTGATTGCTGATGCCGGGGTTCACAGAGAAGATTTTGTTCCAGGTTGCGGCGCCCCGATGGTGTTACCGCGATGTAGCCGGTGGTTAAAAGCCCGGCTCCACTCGCACTTAAGTGTTGGTAGAGTTTAACTTGAGCCGGACTGAAAGTGCCGTCATTGAAACTCATGCCATCCCAGGTCGCGGAACGAACGAAGCGGTTTTTCAGGGTAAAGGATCCGAGGTTGATCGGGGAAAAAGGTTGGTTGCTCATGGTTAATTCAATCCTTAAAGTCTGCAAGTTTGAGGCATTGCTATAATATCAGGCGCCGGTCTAGTGAACGGAACTGAATCGCCTCAGCTATGTCGGTTGTGGCGATATCTGGCTGTTCTTTTAGATCAGCGATAGTTCGGGCGACTTTTAAAATACGGCTGTAAGCTCTGGCACTTAAACCTAAACGATCCATGGCGGTTCGGAGAAGGTCGCGGCAGTCACGGTC
>JAOZQE010000194.1 GCA_029932385.1 bacterium
GTGCAGATCAAGTCGGCGACAAGTCCGTCTATCATTCCTGACATAGAAAGCCATCTCCCGAAGTGGCATTCAGTGTTGAGGAGACCGGGGGTGGGGTAATGGTAACGTTTTCTCGCCGACAAGGTGTTTTTGAGAGTAAAAAGTTGGGTGAAAAGTTGGGTGAAAAGTTGGGTGAAAAGTTGGGTGAAAAGTTGGGTGAAACAAGGTGGACTATTCTTGATCGGCTTTGTCGGGATCCGGCTGTTACCATCGTGAAGCTTGCAGATGATCTTGATTTAAGTACCACTGCCATTGAAAAGCAAATCTCCATCTTGAAGGAGCAGGGATACCTTAAGCGTGTTGGTCCCGCCAAAGGCGGGCATTGGGAAGTGCTCATAACGCCGACCGATTATGGAAACTAACCAATTGATCTCGGTCAGAGGTTTGGAAATAGACAAGTACTAAAACTTGAAAATAAATCACACGTCTGCCCTTGTCCGTGTGCGTCTGTGTGAGTCTGTGGCTAAAAAAAGAGGTCGTATAATTTGAAATTCATGATCGCCGTAGACTGCGAAGGCTCGGCTTGTGTTGTTGGTGAGCCGGGCCGAACTCTCAGCAACTCCTGTAACATGCAGTTCGCCCGAGAACAGGCCACCCGCGAAACCAATGCTGCAGCCCGGGCACTCTTTGATGCCGGGGCCGAGCAGGTTGTCATCTGGGATAATCACGGCGATGGCACAAACCTCATCTTTGACCAGCTTGATCAACGCTGTAAAGTCTTATTGGGCACAGGTTTCAGCCGGCGATTTCCAGAGTTGGACGAAACCTATACCGGAGTTTTGATGATCGGTTATCATGCCATGGCCGGGACAACCAACGCAGTGCTCGCCCACACTTACAGTTCCAAAGTTTATCATGCCATACACGTCAATGGCTTGGAAGTCGGCGAAATCGCTCTTGACGCTTCAGTGGCGGGGGAGTTGGGAGTGCCGCTTATCTTTGTCGCCAGTGACGATAAGGGTTGTGCTGAGGCCCTCAGCTTCACCCCTTGGATTAAGACGGTTGCCACCAAACAAGGTTTTGGCCGCAACTGTGCCTACAGCAAACATCCAACGGTGGTCGAAACGGAAATTTATCAGACAGTCCGTCAGGCGGTTGACCGGTTGGAAGAGATGAAACCATTTCTCTTTGCCCATCCCGTGCAGATTGAAATCTATTTTAAAAAATATATCCACCTGATCAAAGCGCGGTTTCGCCGACAAGGATGGCGCATAACCGGCCAAAAAACCCTCAGCACTACACTTGCCGACATGCGACAGTGGAAGTGTTGACCGTGCAAGTTAACCATAGTCACTCTGTACTTTTTTAAAGTCTGTGTTTGTCTGCGTGCGTCTGTGGCTAAAATTATTTAAATAACCTGTTTACCGGCAAAGGAATCTAACGTTGACAATGATTGATTCACCGTCCGACAGCTCAATCGATATCAAGATTGAAAAAGATCTTCCTGACTGGCCGGCTTATCTTGCTCGTCATGAGAACAGCACGATATACCACGATCCGCGCTGGGGTCGTATCTTGGGGGATGCTTGCGGTGCTAAACCTTTTTATCTTAGTGCCTGGCGTAACGGCCAACAGGTTGGCGCCCTGACTTTAATGGGACAACGGAGCCGGCTGTTTGGTGACCGTCTCTGCAGTTTGCCTTATTTCGACGCATCTGGGGTTCTGGCAACCGATAACCAGGCGGCAGACGCTCTCTTATCTGCAACGGAGTCACTACGTGAATCAGAGGGATACCAAACCCTTGAGATTCGTCAACTAAACACTTGCCCTGAAGATGTCCCAACCCGGTTGGACAAAGTTACCATGTGGCTTAAAATTCCCGGTGATTCAGCGGCGATGTGGGCTCAGCTCAAAACGAAAATGCGAACCAAGGTGCGAAAAACTCAGAAAAATGATTTTAGCTTTATTTGTGGTGGTACCGAACTTCTGGATGATTTTTATGATGTTTACTCCCGGACAATGCGTGATCTCGGTAGTCCGCCCCATGGCCGGCTGATATTTGAACGGGTTTTTGCCGAGTTCCAAGCGGAAACCAGAATTTTTGTCGTTCGTGGCGGTGGTCAAGTGCTGGCGGCATCATTCACGTTGCAGGATAAATGGGGCTTTCATGTGCCTTGGTCAGGCAGTGATGTCCGTTTTCGGAATCTGGGAGCTAACCGTTTCCTCTATTGGGAAATGCTCTCCTATGCGGCTGATGCCGGTGCCAATTGGTTTGATTTTGGGCGGAGTACGGCTGATTCGGGAACCTATGAATTTAAGCGGGAGTGGGGTGCTGAACCAGTGCAACTCTACTGGCACTATTTTATGTCCAAAGGAAAAAAAATCCCTGAAATCCGGCCTGATAGTGGTAAGTACAGTCTGATGGTCAGGTACTGGAAGAAGCTCCCTCTACCGCTGGCCCGCACATTGGGGCCTTGGATTATTAAACAGCTATCCTAAAACCCAATACAATAAAAGTTTACAGGAAACAATTTTTTTAATGTCTAGTGCAAGAGTCATAGTCCGAAACCTTGTCGCCAACTGGGTTGGTTTTGGCAGCAACCTCGTGGTGATGTTCTTCCTGTCACCTTTTATTGTCCACACCCTGGGACAAACCCAGTATGGCATCTGGCAGCTGCTTAGTGTGTTGACCGGGTACATGGGGGTCCTTGACCTGGGGGTTCGAGCCAGCACTGGCCGCTATATAATTTTATATTTGGGCAAGAACGATCTTGAGAAGGTCGATCAGACCATTCGTACCGGCTTGGGAATGTACACCGCCTTGGGCGGCTTGATATTACTTGCCAGTTGCATAATTGGTGCGCTGTTTC
>JAOZQE010000195.1 GCA_029932385.1 bacterium
GAGTGGTTACCGGTATAAAAAAGCCGGAATTTTATTGAATGATCTGGGGCCGCAAAATCTTATTCAGGGCAGTTTATTTGATTCGATTGACCGGAATCGGTCGAAAAAACTGATGCGGGTTCTGGATGAAATTAATTGTGGTATGGGGGCCGGTATGATCCGCTACGGGGCCGTCGGGACGGGCCGCGGTCAAAGTTGGAAAACCTCCTTTAAGCAACGTTCAAAATCTTACACCACCCGCTGGGATAATTTATTGGAAGTCTCTTGAAAATTCTGGCCGGGGATTAAAAAAATGGTGTCATAATCATTGAAACTGATGTATTCTCCGGAGGACTGAAAATCAATCAGGCTGGATATCCAGTGAACATTTCTAAAATTACACTTCGAAACCATCTTTATAAAAACCTTAGAGACCGGTAGCTATGGCCCTGACCGCAGAAATCATCTATAAACCCGGGCCGGCGACAGATTGCCGGCGGCCACTTTTTTTCGTTCCGGTTTCGGCCGGATTTCCTTCGCCGGCAGATGATTATATCGAGAATTGTCTTGATCTGAACAAACACCTCATCAAGCATCCGGCCGCGACCTTTTTTGTACGGGTTAAAGGTGATTCGATGATTGAGGCCGGTATCCATTCCGGTGATATATTAATTGTCGACCGCTCTCTTGAAGCGACCGATAAAAAGGTGGTTATCGCCGTAATCGATGGTGAGTTGATGGTCAAGAGGATCAAAATAGTGGATAAAGTGATTTGTCTGCTGCCGGAGAATCATGCCTACAGTCCGACAGAGATTACCGAGTCTATGAATTTTGCTGTTTGGGGGGTGGTTACCAATGTCATTCATGCGCTTTAATTTTTTACTGTTGCTGGTTCTGGTGATCTTTATTTCTACGGCCGCTGTTTCGTCTGATCGTGGCGGTGCGATGATGTGCGGTCGGAAAATTATACATGCCGGCGACAGTAAATATCTGTTGCTATCCCGGTTCGGCCAGCCTGAGAATAAAGAGTTTATCGGTACGGTACAGAGAGGTACTTCATGTATTAAAATTGAAGAATGGCTCTATATTTGCTATGATCATGCCAAACCGAAGATGTATGTGATCCGCATTACCGGAACCACAATTGATTCCATCATCTGGCTGCCGGATGTGCAGCAGTGAAAAAGGGATAATTATTACCTTATCTGCTGGATGGATGTCTTAAAGTTATTACCTGTTTCAGAATGATTAAATTGCAGTAAACGTAAGCGGGAGGTTTGCCGGGCCATGAACTCTAAAAAACCAGCTTCCAGAGTTATTCGTGCTGCTCACATATTTCGTAATATATCAATCTGGCTGTTGCTGATTCTCCTGATCAGTAGCGGGGGGTGTTCCTTCAAAAGATTGAAGAAGGATCTGGCAGAGCGTGACAAACTGGTTCGAATCAAAGGTGAAGTAATTGTCCAGGCTGCTGCAACCCGGGCCCCCATTATGGTTCTTCTGCTGACTAGTGACCCGCTGCAGCCGACGCTGCTTCACTACGAAGTTTTAGCAACCCCCGGGCAGTTTACTTTTGTTGTCACCCCCGGTAGTTATCGGATCTTTGCTTACGAGGATCTAAATCGGGATCAACGTCACCAGGATAACGAAAGAATTGGCTGTTCCGAGGAGATTGATGCCAGCCGTGCCGGGGATCAACTGTCGGAAATAACAATTTTAATAACCGAAACAACTGACGCGGCTCTCCGCCGCATGGTTGATGAAACCAAGTATAAAGGTAAGATTGATCTGGTCAGCCTGAAACGCTATGTCGGTAAGGTTGTTTCTCTGGAGGAACTATTTTTTGCCAAAAAATTTGTTACTATGGGGCTCTGGCAATCGCATAAATTTATCAATGAGGTTCCTTTAGGCATCTTCTTTATGGAGGAGTTTAACTCTGATAAAATTCCGGTTCTTTTTATCCACGGTATCAATGGTTCACCCCGCTTTTTTACGGAGATAATTGCCGATCTTGATCGTGAAAAGTTCCAGCCCTGGCTTGCCTATTATCCTTCCGGAGCAAGTATTGATCGGGTCGCAGATTATCTATACGGTATCCTGGAAGACCTTCACGCCCGCCATGATTTTAAAGCGCTGCAGATAATTGCTCACAGCATGGGCGGGTTGACTACCCGGGCCCTGATTAATCGCTATAGTGAAACCGGGAGCCATTTCGATATTGACCGGATAATTACCATCTCAACCCCATTTTCGGGGCATCATGCCGCAACTATGGGTCTGAAATACGCTCCTACCGTTATTCCTGTATGGGAGGATGTGGAACCCGAAAGTGAATTTATCCAGAATCTTTTTCGGAAACCGTTGCCGGACAACCTGTCGCACTATCTGCTGTTCAGCTTTGAAGGTAAGAGCCGCTTTGCCAAAGGCAATAGTGATGGTGTCGTAACGATTGCCAGTGAACTCAGGCCCGAAGCCCAGGCCGATGCAGTCATGATCCGCGGCTTTGCCGAAAACCACACCAGCATCCTTAAAAACAGCCAGGCCATTCTATTAATAAATCAGATTCTGAACCATGAACAATAATAACCTCAAACTAAAAAACAGGTATTGTTACTAATTATTTATTACTCTACTTTGCTTTGAAAGTAAACTTCTGGCCGCCTAGAGACAGCTCATACATCAACCCGCCTTTGGCGTGAACGAAAACCGCCATTCCTTTATGATAACTTGATTTTGCCTGTTTGCCGGTAGCCGGTCCGGCGCTGACACCAGCTGTTGTTCCCTGTGTGCCGGCATTGGCTTGAACTCCAGCCGTAATCGCTACAGCGGATGCGGCCGCGTCAAACTCAAATGTCCCGCTGGTGA
>JAOZQE010000196.1 GCA_029932385.1 bacterium
TACGAAATTCATGACGACAGGTTGGTCATTTTGATTGTAAAAGTTGGACACAGAAGAGACGTTTACAAAAAACTCTCATAAATTTCCCTTCCATTTTTTCTCCTTCTCTAGACATTTATTTCGAAACTCCAAGCATTACCATGCGCTTCAGCGGCGTGCGGCTTTTTGCGCGTCCGTCTGAAAGCGTCTTGTTATGAGCCTTATTTCTATTTCTGCAATTCTCTTTCTAGGAGCTCAATCCTATTCTCAACAATATTTGTAATTTCCCCCATTGCACATTTGGCAGCAAACGGACCTACTTTTTAATCCTTTCTTCGGAATGGTTCATGGGTAACCGTAATGTGTGACAGTCCCGCTTTCGTGAGTGATAGGGGAATGAAAACATAGGTTGAGCAATTGTCTTTCACTGTATCGAAGTCCACGGGACGACCATCAACGGTGACCGTCTTGATGGTATTTTGTCTCATACGAAGACTCAGCTCAAAATCCAACGGTACGTCGTTTCCCAGGTAACCGACATCCACCAGTGTTTCTTCGGGGTTATCCAACATGACTCTCTTGAGAATGTCAAAGTTGACCCGTTCTTTCCATATCTTCTCGCGGTTGACCCGTCGTTCTCCCGGCGTCTTGCCCGTTGCCCGTATGGATATCCTGAAGTCCCCGTCCACGAGGTTGGTGGGGTAGCCGCTATAGTGTTCCCAGGGAAACCGGCTGTTACCCATATCGAGGAGCGCCTGACAGGGAAGCAAGCCGCTTTCACCCAAACCCTCTGCGGGACTGATGCTCCAGTGGTTTGTCTCGACGCCGAAGATCATGGTGTGCCATTTGAGGTATGCGGGACCGTTGGTATAATTCGTATACTGTGGCGGTTTCTCGGGGAAATCGTAGTGCTCCGAAAAATTTTGGATATGAAGCAGGAATACCTTTTCCTGCATATACTTGTGGGCACGCCGCCCCGTCTTGGCGTCTCCGAAGTAATAGTAATTCAGGTCCTCCAGGGAGTGTATCTCGTAGGGCCATCCTGCCACCGCACAGACCTTGACCATCTTACCCGACACATGGTTATAAATCTGTTCATCCATGCCCCACCGCGTGGTATTTGCCGGTATGATGACCTCCATATCCCCGCGATCGTACTTAGTCGCATCGATTTTGCCAAGGCTATGATAGTCGATCATCATGTCGGGCACGAAACGAGAACACAGAACTCCAAAAATTTTCTTTTCATGGTCGGTAATCCCATGCAGAGAGGAATGAAATTTATCGAGGACGACACCTTCAGGATTGACAACCGGAACGACAACGATGGTTTGCTTTTTTCGCGTTTCGCCTGCGTCATCACTTGCCAGGTATTCCAAGATCTCGGGCCCCACAACCCTGGCACCTCTTTCCTGGCCATGTCGCGCCAGGGTAACGATGGCATTCTGTTTTTTATCCTCGGCAACGGAGCGATTGGTAATGATCACCGCCGGCACGTCCCATTTGTCGTCTTCGGACCTGCCCAGAACAATTTTTTCTGCAATGGTACTGTTCCGTTTTACATAATCATCGATCCAGGCATAGATTTCTGTGAGCCCTTCTTCACCCATCGGCATATGATCAAAGATTGCCATAATATCTCCTTTTTTCTTATGCCCCCATAGGGGGATTTTACATCATCATGATTAATAAGTCAGTATCACCTTTCCCTCCAGTCCCTCTGAAACCCGGCGATATGCTTCATCCGCCGCTTCAATTGGAAAATGGTTGGTAATGATGCGGTCTATCTGAAAGCCGTTTCTGACCAGAGCCACCATGTCTGACCAGTCACTGAAATTGCACATCCAGTTACCCATCACGGTGAGGTTCCTACCCCAAATCTCCCTTTTGGCTGGGTCTAGGTGGAAGGAAAGCCGCTCCCGGACATGATCTATCCCATGATCGCCATGTGCGACAGTCACCACAGTGCCTCCCGGCATTGTGACGTCCAACATTGTGTGAAACAGGTCCTGGTTGCCCATTGAGATAGCATCGAAACTTTTGTTGGGTCCCAGGCCAAACGTCATGTCCAATATTGCGGCCTTTAGGTCTTTCGTTTCTTTGGGATTTATGGTCTTCCATGCGCCCAGTTGTTTCGCCCGCTCAAGCGCGAGTGGGTTTATGTCAACAGCTATGACCCGTGCCCCCAAATAGGTTTGAAACAATGTCATCCCTAAGCCGACGGGGCCCGTTCCAAACACGCAGGTGATGTCACCCGGAGCCACTCCGCTTCTGACACTGGCACCATAAGGCACACCCATCCCGTCACCGGAAAGAAGCACTGCTGTACCATCGTTTATATCGTCATCAAGGGGGTGAAGCCATATCTCTTTGGACACCACGTACTCGCTGTGGGCGTTTCTGATTCCCCTGACCTTCTTACAGAAAATCTGTTTTCCCTGTAAGCACCAGAAACAGTTTCCGCAACCCTGGAGCGTTGAAACGCCAACTCGATCTCCCTCGTGAAAGCGTTTTGAACCGTTGGGGTCCTCGATTACGCCCATTACCTCATGCCCCGGGTTTCCCTTCCAGGGAAGGCCTTTTGGGGGAACAAAGGTTTCCATTTCGCTCCCGCATATAGCGCTGGCTTTTACCCGCACCAACACATCCCCTTCTCTTACTTTCGGATCGGGTATCTCCCCCAGCTCCATTTTTTTGTTTCCTAAAAATATGACTCCGCGCAAGACATACCTCCTTTTATCTTGGTTATGAAATGCTTAGCTGCTGGCCTGCCGGTCAGACCAACCATCATCTCCAAATTGTCCGTGTTAATTGCGGACGTTATGTGTCATTTCTTAAGCTCTCCAATGT
>JAOZQE010000069.1:0-6988 GCA_029932385.1 bacterium
TAATATTAACAGGTTCTTTTGACCTGATAAGTTGATATTTAAGTTATGTTATGGTAGATATGACCTGCTCGAATTTTTTTTGTAAATTAAAATAGAAAAGTTGTTTTACTCTTTCGTAATAGCTTATGGGGTGATGTGATGTCAAATGATAAGTTCGGTATAAACTCCGATAAGCCGAAGTTGTTGGATGAGTTGCATAATGTGATGCGGCGGCGGCATTATTCTATTCATACCGAGCGTTCTTACGCTGACTGGATCAAGCGCTATATTCATTATTATCACATGCAGAATCGTCAGGAATTAGTTGAGAATAAAAATCGTAAAGTTGAGGACTATCTCTCTTATCTGGCCGTACATGGCAACGTCGCGCCGGCAACTCAAAATCAGGCTCTGAATGCGCTGGTATTCCTCTATCGTCATATTCTGCAAGCGCCTTTAGGTGATGATTTGCAGGCGGAAAGGGCAACGAAAAAGACGCGGATACCGGTAGTAATGACTCGGGAAGAGGTTGCTCAGGTGATTGCGGCAATGGATGGCGTGCCTCATTTGATCGTGAAATTATTGTATGGTAGCGGATTGCGGATGGCGGAAGTTTTGCGTTTACGAATTCAGGAAGTTGATTTTTCCATGAAACAGTTGACGGTTCGTGGCGGCAAGGGTGATAAGGATCGGGTAACTACATTTCCGGCATCAGTAATCCCGATGTTGACCAATCATCTACGCCGGGTTAAATTGATTCATGAAAATGATCTTAAGCTTGGTTACGGCGAGGTCTATCTGCCGCACGCTCTCGCCCGGAAATATAAAAACGCGGCCCGGGAATGGGGTTGGCAGTACTTTTTTCCTTCAAGTCAACGCTCGGTTGATCCTTTAAGCGGCATGACCCGGCGGCACCATGTTGATCCCAGTGTTGTCAACAAGGCGATCAAGCGGGCGGTGCGACTGGTTGGTATTGATAAACGGATTACGGCCCATACGTTTCGTCACAGTTTCGCAACTCATCTGTTGCAACGGGGAACTGACATTCGTACAATTCAAGCTTTACTGGGGCACAATGATGTGAAGACAACCGAGATTTACACCCATCTCTTACGTCAGGGTGGTCAGGGTGTAATCAGCCCTCTGGATGATTTGGAGGTTTAATGATGATGTTTTTCCGGGAAAAAAGATTGAGATGAGTAAGCGCCGGATTTTTTCATTTTGTGCCCGGTATCGTATTCTGATTGTCGGGCTGGTGCTGATTTTGCTGGCAATCGGCTGGGGTGCTTCTTTGCGAATTCACCTGACCACGGATGTTGCCGCCCTGCTGCCGGATCGTGGCAATCATGCGGTTGCTGATTTCCGGCGGCTCGCAAAAGCTCCTCTGGCCCGGCGGATTGTTCTGCGTCTGCGGGATGATGGCGGCGTTGGCCAGCGGCAGCTATTGGCAGTCGCCGACCGGGTGGCGGCTCGGCTTAAAGCACCGTTTTTCAGCCGGGTGGTGCGCGGCCCGGAGGGTGACGCAACCCGTTTTTTCTCCTTTGCCCTGGAACAGTGGCCTAATCTGTTGCGGGTCGAAGATTTTGACCTGATTCGTGAACGGTTAAGTCCGTCAAAGGTTGAAGCGGCCCTGCGGGAGGTTTATGACAGTCTGCTTCAGCCGACCGGCTTTCTCCAGAAAAAGATGCTGCTGGCCGATCCCTTGAAATTTCGTGATCTGATGTTTCCCCGGCTTATTTCACTGAACCCTCTCGGCCGGGCCCGGGTCGTGGAGGGTCATTTTTTCAGTGCCGACGGCCGCGAGACCATGCTGTTGATTGAGACTCCGGTGGCGATTACCGATTTTAACGGGGCCAAAGCTCTATTGTCTGAACTTAATCGGGTTCTCGACGAGGAGGTTCCGGCCGGGGTTACCGCTATTGTTCTGAGCGGCCATTTCTATACGGTGGCGAATGCGACGGCGATTCAGCGGGATATGGTGATTGTGGTTGGGGCTTCTCTGATTTCTCTGCTGTTGATTTTTCTGATCTTCATGCGTGAGCGGCAGGCGGTTCTGGTCTTTCTTCTGCCGGTGTTGATTATCGGTCCGGCCCTGACGTTGACAGGCCTGGTTGATGGTTCGGTATCAGCGATCACTATCGGCTTCGGGGCGGTTCTTTTGGGGGTGACGATCGATTACGGTCTGCATCTCTATTTTGCTCTCAAAAGCGGGACGCAGCCGCGTTTGTTGACGATTACCGCCCTGGCACCGCCGCTGCTGGCGGCCGCTCTGACCACGGTCGGGGCTTTTTCAGCCCAGCTTTTTTCGGCCCTGCCCGGCCAGCGTCAGTTGGCTCTGTTTGCGATTTTCGGCATTATTCTAGCCTTGACCGCCGCCTTGCTGGTACTTCCCAATTTTTTACATTTCAACCCGAGCCGGGTGGAAAAAATCAGACCCTGGCGTCGCAGCCGCCATCCCCGAACAGTCATTTTATTCTGGACTTTGGCCATGGCCTTTTTTCTGATGTCGGCCTTTAAGGTTAATTGTGTCGGTGATCTGCGGCGGATTAATCTGGTGCCTGAGTCATTGTCGGCGGCAGAGAAAAGTTTGCAGGCGGTTTGGGGTGAGGTGCGCGGCCGGGCCCTGGTTTTTGCCGAGGGTCAAACTCTGGAAGAAGCTTTACAGATCAATGAAAAACTCTACACGGTTTTGCGGAGTGAGTTCGCGGCTTCAGAGATTGTCAGTCTGGCGCCGGTTTTACCATCGTCCTTAAGCCAAACCGCAAGCCGTGAACGCTGGCAGAAATTCTGGAGCCGTGAGCGGCTTGATCAGTTGCGTTTGAATCTGGTTCGGGCGGGCCGGGATATCGGTTTTTCTGCGACAGCGTTCTCTCCTTTTGTCGAGAACCTGGAAAATCTGCCGCCGCTTTTGACCGAATCTTACTGGCGTAAGCTGGGTTTTGCCGCTCTTTTTGACGCAATGATTGAGGAGACGCTGTCAGGAGTGGCCATTATGAGTCTGGCACCTGATAATGCGGTACTGGCCAATTTAAGTGAACAATGCGCCGCCCTGCCCGGAGTGCATCTGGTTTCACCCAAACTTTTCAATCGAGAAGTTAGCACTGCGATCAGCCGGGATCTTAAGCAGTTTATTATTCTGGCGCTGATTATCGTGAGCCTGATCCTGCTTTTTTTACTGCGCAATCTCTACCAGGTGCTGCTGGCGCTGCTCCCGGTCCTGGCTGGACTTCTATCGATGTTCGGGATTATGGGGGCTTTAGGTATCTCTTTTAACCTCTTTAATCTGGTCGCCGCCATCCTGATTATCGGTCTCGGGGTTGATTATGGAATTTTTATGGTCTACCGGCTTTTTCGCGGCAGCGATCAAGCGACCGAAAAAGCGGTGCTGGTCTCCGGCCTGACTACCCTGGCCGGTTTCGGAGTCCTGGTTTTGGCCCGCCATCCGGCCCTGAATTCGATTGGTTTAACCGTTCTTCTCGGCGTCGGCGGCGCCCTGCCGACCGTCCTCTGGGTCCTCCCGGCCCTGGCCTCCCTAAAATCAGACTAAAATTTAAGTTTAACGCAGCAATTGGGGAAAAAGGCAATTTTTCGAGGTACCCTTTATAAGTCGAGCAAGGCCGTAACCTCATCGGCAATCGCCGGGGCCGCGGTCAGTCCCGGCGATTCAATTCCCAAAAGATTGATGAACCCCGGCGTTTCCGGGGTCTCCTCCCTAATTATAAAATCAGTGAAAGGATCATCCGGGCCTTGAAGCCGGGGTCGGATTCCAGCCATATCGGGAACCAGCCGGTTCTCATCAAGACCAGGCAGATAACGCTTGATCGCAGCGGCGAAGTGGGGTCGGCGGTCGGCATTAACTGTGTAGTCGGGTTCATCGCAGTACTCAAGATCAGGTCCGAAACGCAGCCGACCGCCAAGATCGATGGTGGCGTGGATGCCGAGACCGTGGCCGCCGGTGGGTGGCGCCGGATAGACCAGATGCGCGAGCGGCGAGGAGCCGCTGTAACTGAAATAGGAGCCCTTGGCATAATGGATAGGCGGAGTCAGAATTCCAGCTAAACGACTCAAGCGGGCCGCGTTAAGTCCGGCGCAGTTAATGACAATTTTAGAAGAAAAGCTGAATTTATCCTGATCCGGGCCGGTGCACTCAAGCCGAAAACCGGGATGGAGCGGTCTGATTGCGGTAATCCCGGTATGAAAGGCGATTGTGGTTCCAGCGGTTTTGGTCTGGTTCTGGAAAAGGCGCATCAGATTGTGGGAGTCGACGATGCCGGTAACCGGCGAGAGGAGTGCGGCCTGAGCTTTGACTTGGGGTTCCAAGGTTTGGCTTTCACCAGAGCTCAGCATTTTAAGCTCTTCAACCCCGTTTTCCCGGCCGCGTTTAAGGAGGTCGGCCAGATATTTCTCTTCGTCAGTGGAGGTCGCGACTATGATTTTGCCTAAACGCTGGCAGGCGATGTCATGATCTTGACACAGTTTATATATCTGTCGTCGGCCGGTGACACATAAGCGGGCTTTAAGGGAGTTTTCGGGATAGTAGATGCCGGCGTGAACAACCTCGCTGTTGCGGCTGCTGGTTTCCCGGCCGAAACCTTCTTGTTGTTCCACCAGCAGCAGTTCCGCTTTCAATTTCGGAGCCAGGCGGGCTGCCAGAGCGAGGCCGACGATTCCAGCCCCAATAATGGTTACTTCAAATTTCTCCATCAAGCCGGGATTGTCTTTTTGGAGTTTATATAAAACCATTGGCGTCCGGCCAGCAAAGCGAGCACTAAAGCCCCGCCGCCACTTAAAGCATAATTGGGCCAGAAGAGGGCCAGAGCGGCGGCTGCCATGAGCAGGGTTTCAATAATATTGAGGCGTTTGAAAAGAAATCTTTCCATGGCACTGGTGAAGGCGATCAGGCCGATGGTAGTAAAAAATGTGGTCATGATAACTTCCATTGTGGTGCCGTTGCCGAGCAGGGGCCGGTAGGCCATGACGATGGGAATAATGTAGAGGCCTTTGGCAATTTTCCAGGAGGCAAACCCGGTTTTCATGGGTGAGGCTCCGGCAATTCCAGCTCCGGCAAATGCGGCCAGTGAAACTGGCGGAGTTACATTGGCATCCTGGCTGTACCAAAAGACGATCATGTGGGCAACGATAATTGGTAATCCAAGGTCCATCAGGGCCGGCCCGGCGAGGATTACGAGAACGATATAAGAGGCGGTTACCGGCAGGCCGGTGCCTAAAACCAGTGAGGCCATACCGATCAGGATAATCGCCAGAAACGGGCTGCCAGCCGAAAGTGAGACGACGAGGCTGGAAAATTTAAGGCCCAATCCGGTTAAGCTGACACAGCCGACGATAATTCCGGCACAGCCGCAGGCGACCGAAACCATGACCGCGTTCCGGGCCCCGGCTTCGAGTCCATTCATAATATCTTTCAGGCTTAAGCGCGTTGCCCGCCGCAGCATGGCGGCGATGATCGTCGAGATCACCGCGACAAAACCGGCCATCATCGGACTGTAGTTGTTAAAAAGAACGTAGATCAGGATAAAGACCGGGATGAAAAAATGGAGGCCGTTTTTCAAGGTTTTTTTGACATTGGGCAGATCCGCCTTCAGCATCGGCTTAAAACCTTCCTTTTTGGCCTCGAAATGGACAAAAAAGAGGACGCTCAGATAGTAGAGCAGGGCCGGGATGATGGCAATCTTGACAATGTAGAGATAAGAGGTGTTGGTGAATTCGGCCATGAGAAAGGCGCCGGCGCCCATGATTGGCGGCATGATCTGGCCCCCGGTCGAGGCCGCAGCTTCTATCGCCCCGGCAACATGGGGTTTGTAGCCGACCTTTTTCATCATCGGAATCGTAAAGGAGCCGGTGGTCACGACATTGGCGACTGCGGATCCGGAAACCGAGCCCATGAAGCCGCTGGCCAAGATGGCGGTTTTGGCAGGGCCGCCGGTCATGCGCCCGGTCAGGGCGTAGGCAAGATCGATAAAAAAATCGCCGCCGCCGGTGCGCTCCAGAAAAGAGCCGAAAAGAATAAAGACAAAGACAAAGGTGGCCGCAACCCCGGTCGGCAGCCCCCAGATCCCTTCCGTAGTCAGGTAGAGGGTGGTGACGATGCGTTCGATGCTGTAGCCTTTATGGGCGAGAAGATCGGGCATCCAGGGGCCGAAATAGGTGAAAAGCAGGAAAATTATCGCGATTGCCGACATGAAGAGGCCGATGACCCGGCGGGTAGCCTCCATCACCAGAAAGAGTGCAATCGTGCCCATGACGACATCGGTGGTAATCCAGTCACCCTGTCGTTCAACGATGGCGTTGAATTCAATCCAGATATAGGCCCCGATGGTCAGCGCCAGGAGGATGAGAATACCGTCGATAATGAGATAGATGTCAATTTTGTCCCGGGCCGCAGATTTTACCGGCGGATAGAGGGCAAAGGCCAGAATCATGATCAGCACCAGGTGAACCGAGCGCTGGTAGATCGCCGCCAGCGGGGAGATACCGGCGGTATAGAGTTGAAACAGCGAAAGTGTAATCGCAACGGCGGTTACCGATAAAGCCAGGATGCCGCGCAGGTTGCGCTGGCCGCTGGCGCTGCTCTCTTCAATAATTATCTCTTTGTCAGCCATCTTTTCTATCTTCTAAATTCAACCAGAACCCGTACTCCTGGGGCCCGGCGGGAAAGATTGATTTCCCGGTCGTGGTAAATAATTGTATGCCCGACACTTAAAGCCCCGATGCGGAGGATGAAACTTCCCAGGGGCTGCTCAATGTTGTCGATGGTGATCCACTCTTTATCCTGGCGCAGGTCGCCATGTCCCGGCCAGTGGCCGAGGCCGGCGCCGAACATCGTAAACCAGGTTTTTTCAAGCACCAGACCCTGTTTCAGGTCAAGGCGGAACTCTTCGAAGATCGGGGTCTTGTCAACCGAATGAATATAGCGGATTGTGAACCGATCCCCGGCTTTAACCGGCAGGGCCGCGATTATCTCAGTCGTTGAAAAATCGCTGACCACCAG
>JAOZQE010000069.1:7088-10867 GCA_029932385.1 bacterium
TGATCCTGGCCGTTGTAGATTCCTGCAGGCAGGGTGTAGCCGGCGTAGAAGGGGTATTTGCTGGTGACCTGGTCGATTTCTGCCTTCGTGAACGGAATAATTTTGATCTTGTGCGTGGTCGCCAGATCCATGATCGAAGAGGTCGGCGGCGCGACGCACCAGATGCCGGCCTTGATGGAATTATCCTTTAAGGCGTTGGCATTTTCGTTAAAGGAGAGACGGAAGACGTTAAAGGAGTCGTAAGGGATGCCGAGAGCGCCTTCAAGAATCAGGCTGGTCATAAATTCGGTGCCGCTGCCCGGGGCTCCGACCGAGACTTTCTGGCCTTTGAGATCACTGATGCTCTTAATCCCCGAATCCTGACGGGTGACGATATGGTAGACATTGGGATACATGACAAACATGCCCCGGATTTTCTGCGGTTTACCTTTGAATTTGCCGGTTCCGGTATAGGCCTGGAAGGCGACATCGCTCATGATCTCGCCGAACAGGGTTTCGCCTTTGTCGCAGAGCTTGGTGTTTTCTACGGAAGCGCCGGTAACCTCGGCTACCGCTTTGACGCCTTTGACTTTTTTTGTCCAGATCTCAGCGACACCGCCGCCGTAGGGATAATAGACCCCGCCGGTACCACCGGTTCCGATTGAGATAAAACGGGTCCGGGCCGCAGCGGAGTTTGCCTGAAAGCTGAAAATGAAGCCCATTGTCGCCAGCAGGGCCAATATGAAAGTTATTTTTTTAGTCATGGTACTTATCTCCTGTGAGTTTTCCTATGGTTAAACTATTCGCCGATAGTTCTCAGAATGACCAGCATTTTTTCTGACGTTTTCGTGGCCTTAAAGAAAGGTATTTTGACGGTAATCGTTTCCCCCGGTTTTACAACCGGCGGTTTACCTTTGCGCGGTACCAGAAACCCGGCCGCCTTGTCCTGGTCGAGGAGAAAGATATTGAGGCGGTAACGATGCGGTGCGGTGTCGGTATTTTTGACGGCAACCGTGTAAACCAGAGCCGGTTTTTTCTTGAAATTGCCGAGCTCACAGGCGAAAGAGATGATTTCAGCAGGTTCACAGATATCCCACTCGATGCTGCCGCCACAGGTTACTTTTTCGGCCTTCTTGGTGCCGGCACAACTCCAGAGCAGAGTCCCAGACAGTGTCAGCATAATGATGTAAAGCAAGATTCTCCGAACAGACGTTTTCATGTTACCTCCCTGATATCATCTATAGGTTTTAAGGATGGATCTACTCGATATTTATACATCTCCCTTTTAATATTACAGCTTTTTTGCAGTCAAGTAACTTGGATTTATATCCAAAATCCGGATTCATACCCACGCGGACAAACCCCGGTAGATATGGTTGCAAAGGACTTTTTATAACTCCATTATAAGTATAGAATAATAACAATATCACAATTCTTGATTTTTTCAAGCTTTTTTCTTTACAGGTTCCGATTCATACAATATAGTGTAAAGGCTGGTTTCGTAAAAATGATGGCGTCGTAAAAAGTCCGATCTACTGCGTTATTGCGGCTCTCCAGCCGCTCGACATACTATATGTATGGTCTCGCGTCTGGAGAGACCACAATATCTTGTATATCGAAATTTTTACTTAGCCATCCCGAGACTTTTTACGAGAGCATCAAAAATTCCCGTCTGCGTTTATCTTAAACCTTCTAAATTCATGGAGGTTATTCATCATGAAAGAACTTTTGATCAGGCCGGAACTCTGTCTCGGCTGCCGCAGCTGTGAGCTGGCCTGCGCGGTTGAGCATTCAGTCGGCAAAACCCTGTTGTCTGCCATCCGGGAAAAGCCTCTGCCTCAATACCGAGTTCATGTTGTGACTGATGGTTATGGATTTCTCCCGCTGCAGTGCCGCAATTGTGAAGATGCACCCTGTCTGACGGCCTGTCTGACTGGTGCCCTGCATCACGACGAGCGTGGTGTGGTTACCTGTGCCACCGAGCTTTGTGTCGGTTGCTGGATGTGCATTATGGTTTGTCCTTTCGGCATTATTACACAAAAACACGAAGAACGCCGGATCAGCAAATGCGATCGTTGTCCGGATCGTGAGGAACCGGCCTGCGTCAATGCCTGCCCGGTCAAGGCCCTGGTTTACGAAGAAATTGATGATCAGGCCCGGCTTAAGCGGCAGCAGGTTCTGGCCGGTTTGCGTACACTTTAGCCTCTCAGGCGTAATGTTGACTGAATCTTCAAGGAGATAATCATGAATATTGATGAAAAAATCAAAGCAAAAAGTGTTGATCCGGCGAGCCGGGAGATGTTGCAGGTTGCGGCCGATCAGAATATTGAAACCGTCTGGGAGAGATTGGAAAAGCAACAGCCGCAATGCGGTTTCGGGGAACTCGGCCTCTGCTGCCGGATTTGTGCTATGGGCCCCTGTCGTATCGATCCTTTCGGAGAAGGAGCGCAGAAGGGGGCTTGCGGTGCCGGTGCCGATACGATCATCGCCCGGAATTTGATCCGCATGATTGCCGGGGGCGCGGCCGCCCATTCCGACCACGGCCGGCGGCCGGCGTTGCTGCTTAAAGATGTCGCTTCGGGTAAGAATAAGGATTATGAACTGGTTGATGTGGAAAAATTGAAAGCTGTGGCGGCCCGCCTCGGCATTGCCAGCAAAGGCCGGAAAAAGACTGCGATTGCTGCCGACATTGCCGATATCGCCTTAAATGATTTCGGCAAGCAGGATGAAGAGACACTTAGCTTTGTCAAGGCTTATGCTCCGGTTAAACGTCTGGCCCGGTGGCAGAAAATTGCCGATGATTTAAGTGCCGCGACCCAGAAGACGATCGGCATTCTGCCCCGATCCATCGACCGGGAGATTGTCGATATCATGCACCGCACCCATTTTGGGGTTGACCACGATCCACTCTCCTTGATTGCGCAAGGGGTGCGGGCCTCTATCGGTGACGGCTGGGGCGGCTCCCTGATCGCCACTGAGATTCAGGATATTCTTTTCGGCACCCCAAAAATTCGCGAAGCCACGGCCAATCTCGGGGTTCTATCCAAAGATCAGGTCAATATCGTGGTTCACGGTCATGAGCCCATCCTCTCGGAAAAAATTGTTGAAATTGCTTCCTCAAAAGCGATGGAAAAACTAGCCCGGAAACATGGGGCCCAGGGGATTAATGTGGTTGGCATGTGCTGTACCGGCAATGAAGTTCTGATGCGGCACGGGATTCCGATTGCCGGCAATGAGCTGCAGCAGGAGCTGGCCATTATTACCGGGGCGGTCGAGTTGATGAGTGTCGATGTCCAGTGCATCTTTCCGGCCCTGGCCGAACTCTGCAAATGTTATCATACCCATTTTGTCGCGACCAGCGATCAGGCTGGCTTTCCCGGCGCGACTCACATCCAGTTTGAAGAGACCGAAGCCGATAAGTGCGCGAAAAAGATTGTGACCATGGCGATTGAAAACTACGACAACCGCAATCATGAACGGGTTTATATCCCGGAGATTACGAATTCGGCCATGGTTGGTTTCTCGGTTGAAGCAATTCTGGATGCCTTGGGCGGCACTCCGGAACCGTTGCTTGACGCAATAAAAAGCGGAGCCATAAAAGGAGTAGTCGGGATCGTCGGTTGCAACAATCCCAAAGTAACCCATGATTTTTATCATATTGAGCTGGCCAAAGCCTTGATTGCCAAGGATATTCTGGTGATCGGCACCGGCTGCTGGGCGATTGCCGCGGCCAAGGCCGGACTTATGCAGACCGAGACCGCCAAAGATGCCGGGCCGGGTTTGCGTGCGGTCTGCGAGGC
>JAOZQE010000070.1 GCA_029932385.1 bacterium
GGACTTGAAGCTGAAGCTCTGCCTCGTTTTGCTTTGGCGCTCCTGTTTATTATTTATCTGCCTTTTTTTCTCGCGCATCTTCTTCTGCTCTGGGATCTACCTGAAGGGCGGACACTGGTGGCCATGACCTTCATGGTTACGTGGGGTGGTGATGCTTTTTCATACTATTGCGGCAGTTATTGGGGAAAACGTAAACTATCACCAGTTATCAGCCCCAACAAAACTGTTGAAGGTTTTTTGGCAGGTCTTTTCGGGGGAGCTTTTTTTGCGCTTTTGTTAAACTGGATCGGTCTTTTAAGTATCGATTGGAATATAGCGGTGGTTTTGGGATTGGCCGCCAATTTTATTGGCCAGATAGGAGATCTTTTTGAATCCTTTCTCAAACGCAGCCAGGGAGTCAAAGATTCCGGCCACCTGATTCCCGGACACGGCGGTTTTCTCGACCGGGTTGACAGCGTTCTCTTTGCCGCTCCGGTTATCTATTACGGCTACATAATGTGGGTGCTATAATCTTGAGCAACAAAATCAGGAAGATTTCCCTGCTTGGAGCCACCGGTTCAATCGGCCGCAGCACCCTTGATATAGTTGCCCGTTTTCCTGAGCGTTATCAGATTGTGGCTCTGGGCGGCGGCCGCAATATTCCGGAACTGCTTAATCTGGCCAAACGATTTCACCCGGAACTTCTGGCAGTCCAGGAAAAATCCGGGGCAGATGAATTAAACCGCTCCTTAAAAGATGTGGGATTGTCGATTCCGGTAGTAACTGGCCAGCCTGGAGCTGTGGCCGCAGCGACCCATCCGGATGCGGATATGGTTGTCGCGGCGATGGTCGGAGCGGTCGGTCTGGAACCAACCTATGCCGCCTTGCAGGCCGGAAAAGATGTGGCTTTGGCTAATAAAGAGTCAATGGTTATGGCCGGCCGTCTCCTGAACGAGGTGGCCGCGGCTAATAATGCCGCCATTCTCCCACTTGACAGTGAACATTCAGCTCTCTGGCAGGCACTCAACGGTGAACCGGAAAAAGGGGTAAAAAAACTTATTCTGACCGCATCCGGCGGCCCTTTTCGTGAATTTTCGATGGCCCAGATGGCTGAAGTTACCCCGGAACAGGCCCTCTGTCACCCGCGCTGGGATATGGGGCCGAAAATCACCATAGATTCGGCAACCATGATGAATAAGGCCTTGGAAATCATTGAAGCCCGCTGGCTTTTTGATATGGTGCCGGAAAAAATCGAGGTTTTAGTTCATCCCCAGAGTATTGTTCATTCTCTGGTTGAATATCTTGACGGTTCAGTCCTGGCCCAACTTGGTCTTCCCGACATGCGGCTGCCAATTGCCTACGCCTTGAGTTATCCTGAAAGATTGGATCTTGACCTGCCGAAACTGAATCTGGCCGAAACCGGCCGGCTCGATTTTTTTGCCGCCGATGAACAACGCTTTCCCGCACTGAAACTGGTGCGTCAAGCCCTTGATAAAGGTGACAGCGGTTCTATCGCTTTAAATGCCGCTAATGAGATTGCGGTCGAACACTTCCGCCGGGGACGCATCGGATTTCTGGAAATTGCTGAAACTGTGGCCCGGGTTCTGGCGCAGACTGAGCCTCAGGATTTTTCAACCTTAAACGAAATTTTAGATTTTGATGCCGGGATCCGGCAGTCACTATTATCCGCAGGATATTAATTTATGTCTAGTACGGTTTCAGCCATTGTTGTTTTAGGAGTCCTGATCTTTGTTCATGAATTGGGCCACTTTCTGGTGGCCAAGTTCAGCGGGGTCCGGGTGCTTAAATTTTCTTTAGGTTTTGGTCCCAAACTCTGCGGGATTTGTATTGGTGATACCGAGTATCTGCTCTCAGCCATACCTCTTGGAGGCTATGTTAAAATGCTGGGGGAAGGGGGGAATAATAACGACGATTCCGATGCCGAATTAAGTGATGCGGAAAAATCTTTTTCTTACGAGTATAAAAGCCCCTGGACTCGGTTGGCTATCATTATCGCCGGGCCTCTGGCCAATATTCTATTTGCGGCAGTAGTCTTTTCGGTAGTCTACCTTTTCGGTGTGCCCTCCTTGAGTCCGGTTATCGGTGAAGTTAATCACGAAATGCCGGCTTTCGCCGCCGGACTGCATCCGGGTGATAAAATTGTTGCGATCAATGGTGAAAAAATTGACGACTGGGAACATTTGTCGGCGGCAGTGCGGGCTAGTGGCGGGCTGGAACTCGATATTGATTACGAACGTGATGCGACTCTCTTAAAAGTTAAAATTATTCCTGAACAGATTGAAACCAAGAGTATATTCGGTGAAAACGAAATCTCATATATTATTGGCATAACTGCTTCCGGAGAAACCACAGTTAAACATTATCAACCCGGTGAAGCTTTACTTCACGGTCTGACTGAAACCTGGAAGGTCTCCTACCTGACAATCATGGGCTTTATCAAAATGATCCAACGGGTGGTGCCGGCCAAAGACCTCGGGGGGCCGATAATGATCGCTCAGTTGGCCGGCCAGAGTGCCAAAGCCGGGATCTTGAGCTTGCTCTATTTTATGGGGATTATCAGTGTTAACCTCGGCATTCTCAACCTTTTCCCGATTCCGGTATTAGACGGCGGCCATCTTCTCTTTATAACCCTGGAGCTGATTCTGGGCCGCCCGGTGAAAAAGGCGGCGATTGAACGGGCCCAGCAGGTCGGGTTTTTTCTGCTGCTTTCTCTGATGGTTTTTGTTTTCTACAATGACCTTGCCCGGATGTTCAGTCAATGAGTGCTTTAACTCTGGCGGTTGACAGCAGCAACGAAAATCTCTCGGTTGCCCTTTTAGATCATGATAAAGCTTTAGTTGACCTGCATCTCTCCCTCTCGCAACCGCATTCGCAGAATTTGATGGCTGCAATCGACTGGATTTTAAAACAGGTTTCAGTTGCAAGTTCCGAGATTGACAAACTGGCTGTCTGCCGCGGCCCCGGAGCTTTCAGCGGTCTACGCATCGGCATTGCGAGTATGCAGGGTCTGGCTCAGGCATTAAATAAACCGCTCTACACTTTTATCGGCCATGATCTGGTTGCCGCTAAGTTTGCTTACCGGATCGGTGATATCGCTATCTTGACCGATGCCCGGCGCCAGCAGGTATACTGGTCTCTCTATCGCAGCGACGGCTGCATTCTGACCCGACTGACTGCCTGCCGGGTTGATGCTCCTGCGACTCTGGCTCGAGAGATAACGGCGTCTGATGTCCTGCTGGCAGGTTCAGGAGTTGCGGTTTACGAGGCCGAACTTGCCGGATTAATGCCGGATTCAATCAGGCTCGAAACTCCGCATGCAAAACCGGATCTGGCATTTATTGCCGGCCTGCCTCTGATCGATGACGAAAATGACCGCCGGGTCGGACTGCGGCTGGCCACTAAAAGTTTTGAACCGCTCTATGTCAGAGCTTCAGATGCGGAGATAAACCGTCTGAAAAAGATGAACGGGAAACTCGATGGCTGAGAAAAAACGTTTGCTGCAGATTCTTGATCTTGTCAAAATGCTGCCGCGCACCAATTGCAAAGAGTGCGGCCTGCCTACCTGTATGGCTTTTGCGACCCATGTTTTACGCGAGGGCACCAATCCTGATCTCTGTCCCTACTGGAAACCTGAAGATTTAGCCTTTGTTAAACAGTCAATGAAGGATCAGGGCGAAGATAGTGCCTACCCGGATCATCTCTTTTCTGCCCGAAAATTTGTTCAGGGGAAAATTAAGGATTACGATTTTTCTCTGGTTGCCGATAAGATCGGTGCTCGGCTGGAAACCTCGGCTGACGGTGAATCTTATCTGCTGATAAACCTGCTGGAACAGCTCTATCGGGTTGGGAAAGAGGAGGTGGAAGCAGTCGACGGCACCGACCATGACCTCTGGGATCATGTGCTGCTCTATAATTATGTTGCAGAAAACGGCGGCCGCGAACCCACCGGCGAGTGGGTGCCGATGGAGAGTCTGCCCGGTAGTCTCGCCAAGCGCAAAGCTTTTGTTAGAGACTGTGAAGAGAAGATCGCTGCCGCCTACACCGGCAAACCGGAGAAACTGCGGGCCGCTCTTAAAATTCTCAAAGCTGACTTTCCTGATCTTGACAGCAATGCCGAAGTCGCGGCGGTTTTCTCTCCGCTGCCGAAGATTCCTTTTCAACTGCTTTTTTGGGATGCTGATCTTGATGATGGTTTTCCGGCCCAGGTAAAAGTCCTGTTTGATGAAACTGTACTTGATTATTTAGATATTGAATCCCTGGTTTTTCTTGGTGGAAAATGTGCTGAACGGCTGCTGAATCTCCTCTGATGATTGCCGACGGTTCCCAATATCACTGGCTGACGGCCTATACCCGGGGCCGGATGAGTGGTCACCAGCTTGACTGGGCCAAACAACCAGCCTTTTTTAAAGATTACCAGAATGTTCCATCTTTTACTCTGCCACGCCCCGAAAACCTGCCGCAGGATTCGCTTTTTGAGCTCGTAAAAAAAGATTTTTCCACTTCTAAAAATGCAAACTCTTCGCCAAACCTTGATTCAGTTAGCTATAATCTGAGTTTAAGTGACCTGGCCTCTCTGTTTATTCTAACCTCGGCGCCAACCGCTAAAAGCACTTTTTCTCAAGGTGAAATATGGTATCGCAGTAATGCCTCAGCCGGGGCACTGCACCCGTTGGAATTCTATGTTTCATTTCCTGGAGATGCCGACCTGCCGCCCGGTCTTTATCACTACGATCTCTTAAAGCCAGCTTTAAACCGTATAAGCCGAAACCCCTCATCTACAGTCTTTAACACCGCTTTTGACCGGAGCATAAGCGCAACCTCGGCTGATCTTAAAAAAGATAACCTCGCCCCGGTTTTACTGATCAGCGCCATATTTTTTCGCACTGCCTGGAAATACCGGGAGCGGGCCTACCGTTACCTCCTTTTAGATTGCGGCCACGCGCTGGAAAATATGGTTCTGGCTCTGCGATCAATGCAAATCGATTTTGAAATCGTATTGGATTTTTCCGACTCGTGCGTTAACCAGAGCTTAAATTTTGACGATCAACATGAAGTCTGCTTGGCCGCGCTCCGTTTACGGCCGTTTGCTGCCGATAACTCACGCAAATTTCCCGATGAACTCCCGGCTGCGGAAACTGATGTGATCTCCGGCATCCCGCATGCAGATAATTTTGTTGCCTATCCTCTCTTAAATGAGATTCATCAGGCGACATCTGTACCTCTTTTAAATGGTTCAGCTGAAAATAAGCATTCGGTGCCATTGTCCCGGAAGTTTTCAGATTGGCATGATATTCCTTGCGATCCCGCAACTACGACGATTTTTCTTTCCTATGTTGAAAGTCTCAGCCGCCGGCGTTCACGAAGAAATTTCACTGCTAATGCATCTTCTTTGAAAGTAGAGACACTCTATTTACTTCTTAACCTACTGCTGCAGAAGAATCTGTCCATATCCGGGCCACAACCGGAAATTGCCTTCTGCGCGACCGGAATTGAAGGCTTAAATGATGGTCTTTATCTACTTGATTGCAGCCGCAGATGCTTTGCTCTGCTCGATTCTGATACCAGCCCTTCGGCTTTGGCCGCGGCCGCTCTTGATCAACGCTGGCTGGCGCAGGCGGCGCTGCAGTTTATCTTCTTCGCCGATCTCGAGTCCGCCGCTGAAAAATACGGTCCCCGCAGCTACCGTTATCTAAACCTGGCTGCGGGCCGCTTAGGTCAACGTCTCTACCTTGGCGTCACTGCACTTAATCTTGGTTGTTGCGCGGTTGGTGCCTTTTATGACCGGGAACTTGCGGCAAGATGCTCACTTCCGGAAAACTATGACCCGCTCTATCTGGTAGCTTTAGGGCCGGTGGCGGGAAAATAATAAAAAGATTGCAAATTGACTTTTAATGATGTATGACTACACTTAATTAGTTCGGTTTAACTGTTTATCTCTATTTCAGATCTCCATCTCCTGGTGTCTGAACTAAAAAAATGAAAGGAAGGATGAGCTTATGGTTGAATGTAGCAAAACAGTCCTGGATGCCATTAAACTGGGTATGGATGAAGAAAAAAAAGCGAGTGAGTTTTATGCTGCCGCCGCGGCAAAATTACCAGCCGGCCCCGGAAAAGCACTGTTTACCCAACTTTCTGAATTTGAAATTGGTCACTTTAACGCCTTGCAAGAGTTACAGAACTCACTTACTGGGGACAGCTGTTATATCACCTACGAAAGTGCCTTGTTGGAACCGGTTGGAGTAGAAGGGGGCAGGGTCAAACTTGATGGCGATGTCCAGAAAACCATTCTTGACATTCTGACCATCGGTATCCGGAATGAAAAAAATGCCGGCCGGGCCTATCGTGAACTAGCGGCAGAAATTGAAGATCCCAACGGGGTTCAGATGTTTGAAAAAATGGCGAAAGAAGAAGACCAGCATGCCCGGATTCTTGAAGACCAGCTCTATGATGTTAAAAACCAAGGAGAGCTGGTATGGGGAGATTAACAATTATCTTGGCCGGAGCCGGGTTAGGTCTGGTGCTGTTTCTAAGTTTTGGAGTCGGGCCGGTAATTAGTGCCGGCGGTAGTATGCCAGCCGACCCGGTAATACTAGAAAACACTTGTACCGAGTGTCATGATTTAGAAGAGATTGTTGAAAAAAGATTCTATATGGCCGAGTGGCAGAAAATTGTAGCCCGTATGGTAGCCTATGACAGCAGTGAAATCAGTCAGATTGATAAACTAAAAGTCTTGAAATATATTAAAGAAAATATTGCCGTCGACGGCCCTGGAGGTCGGAATCGACAGAAAACTGCAACTGAAAAACAGTAGTTACAGCAGTTAATCATAACCTTAAAATATTATATGGAGGAAAAGATGGATAAATTTGTATGTGATATATGCGCTTATGTTTATGACCCTGAAGTTGGTGATAGTGATGCTGATATTGCTGCCGGTACTGCTTTTGCCGATCTGCCGGAAGACTGGGTTTGCCCGATGTGCGGTGCGGATAAAGACAGTTTCAGTAAAATTGACTAATTCTCCGGCATAAAAACTACTAAAGAAATTTGAAGGAGTAAAATTATGGCTGAAATCGTAATTGTTTACGACTCACTGCGCGGTAATACCAAACGGATAGTTGAGGTTATGAGCGAGCTTTTTACAGGAGCCGGGCATCAGGTCAAAGCGCTGAAACCGAAAGAGGTTGAAGTTGCGGATGTCGAAGCCGCGGATTTTCTTCTGGTTGGCGGGCCGACCTACCATAAAAAATTGATCAACACTATGGAACAGGCCATGTTTAAGCTTGAAAAAGCTGACCTCAAAGGAAAACCGGGTGCCGCTTTCGCTTCGTTCGGCTGGAGTGGTGAATCTCTGGGTGTTATTGAAGAGACTCTGAAGAATCTTTACGAAATGGATCTGAAGGTCGATGGAATAAAGATCAAACAGACTCCGGTGGTTGCCAAGGTCAAAAAAGAGGTCGAACCTTTCGTCCAGAGTATCCTGGCCATTTTGTAGAATTTATTCAGACGATAATTGAATATCCGGAGCGGGCCTGCCCGTAAGTAAGTTTCTTTAAGCAGGTTGTTGCTTATCCGGGGGCATTAGGCATCGATTAAATTTCTGGTCGAATCGGTAAAAAATACCGATTCGACCTTTTTTCGTCAGATGTCAGGTCTTTAAAGACCCTGAAAATGAAGTTCATAACTTAAAAATAACCGTGGATCTACAGATGCCAGATACTTTAGAAAAAAATGATAAGCCTGAGTTGTTGCTCATCGGAACCAGAGGCCAGCTCGGCTATGACTGCGCCAAAGTTTTTGCTCCCGGATTTTCGGTTACCGGCTTAAACTCGGTTGAACTTGATCTTTTGTCTCCGGAAAAAATCAGAGCTGCAATTTTAAAACACCGGCCCGCAGTAATTGTCAATTGCGCCGCCTACACCCAGGTTGATAATTGTGAAACTGAGACTGAAACAGCCTTTCTGATAAATAGTGAGGCTCCGGCGCGGATGGCAGCTGTCGCCAGAGAGATCGAGGCGTTGCTAGTGCATGTTTCAACCGATTACGTTTTTCCCGGCAACCGGCCTCTACCCGACGGCTACACTGAAACTGATGCGGTTGCTCCGGTTTCAGTCTACGGCCGCAGCAAACTTGCCGGAGAGTCGGCGATAGTTGAATCCGGTTGTGAATATATAATTGTGCGAACCGCCTGGCTTTACGGTATCAACGGCCGCAACTTTCTCAAAACCATGCTCCGACTGGCACTCTCAGACCCGACAAGAGAGCTTAAAGTCGTCGCTGATCAGTTCGGTTGTTTAACCTGGAGTTGGAGATTGGCACAGCAACTTCTGAAACTGGTTGAGACCGGTAGCCGAGGACTTTATCATGGAGTCGGGGAGGGCTCGGCCAACTGGTATGAGATAGCTTCCTGTTTTTTGCAGTTGATGGAAGTCGAGCACCGGCTTACTCCGTGTACAACCGTAGAATATCCAACGCCGGCCAGACGACCGGCAAATTCAATTTTAATCAACCGCCGCCTCAAGGATGAGGGTCTGTTGCTGATGCGCCCCTGGCGTGAGGATCTTGAACTTTTTGTCAAAAGCTATCGCCAACAGCTTCTGGATGAAGCTCGGGAAATGATTGCCGCGACGTAATTTTATGAAGGTATTTTTTGATGTTTGATCGACTATTTGTCCACACTCCTTTTCATCTCTTTGATGAAGCTATCGAAACTCTGGCCGAACTCGGCCTGGCTCCGGAAATCTATTTTACGGCACAACATCTGGATCAACTTAAAGTTGACGGAAAACCTTTGCAACGGGCCGCCGCTAAACTTAAGGAATACGCGCTGTCATGCTCTTTTCACGGCCCTTTTCTTGATCTCTCCCCGGCAGCTTTCGACCCGGATATCGAAAAAGTTACCCGGGAGCGTTTTATATCCCTGTTTACCCTGGCTGAAACTCTGAAACCCGAAGTTATAGTCTTGCATTCCGGTTACGAACGCTGGCGTTACAACCAGAATATCAATCTCTGGCTGGAGAAGAGTATCGCCTTCTGGCGGCCTCTGGTCAAGCGGATCGAGGATTCAGGCGGCGCACTTGCGGTGGAGAATATTTTCGAGACCACTCCGGGCGGTTTAAGGATGCTTTTTGACGAGATTGCGTCGCCGGCTTTCGGAGGATGTTTTGATATCGGCCACTGGAATCTTTTCGCGAAAATGGACTTAAGTGAGTGGCTGGGTCTTCTGCAAGATCATATTATCTCTTTTCATCTACATGATAACCGCGGCCGCTTTGATGACCACCTGGTTCCCGGAGATGGTTTTATCGATTTCGCGGCCCTGAAATTCCTGATTGACAGTTATTCAATTAAAGCTAAGGTACACACTTTTGAACTGCATCAACGGGCTGATCTTGCCCGCGGTGTTGAATGGTTCAGAGAGAATGAATTTTTAACCGGACAGTTATCAGGAAAAAATTAAAATAGATGAAATTTGACTTTGAATTGCTTAATGGTGTCGAAAAACCCGGCCGCTATCTGAACCGGGAAGTCAACTCGGTTTACAAAGAGATTGACGATAATACCCTGCACATGGCCCTGGCTTTTCCCGATCTTTATGAACTGGGAATGTCAAACTACGGGTTTTTGCTCCTTTATCAGCTGCTTAACCGAAAGGCGGATATCTATTGTGAACGGGTCTTTACCCCGGCTGATGATTTTTCTGAAAATCTTAAAGCAGCAAAACGCCCGCTCTTTACCCTGGAAACTTCAACCGCACTTAAAGATCTGGATATTCTTGGCTTTTCACTCTCCTATGAGATGGCCTACACTAATGTTTTGCTGATGCTGGAACTGGCCGAAATTCCGGCTGCGGCGGCCGATCGCAACCAGGATTTTCCCCTGCTGATCGCCGGCGGGCCGAGTATGGTCAACCCCGAACCAATAGCTCAACTTTTTGACGCGATTCTCATTGGAGATGGTGAAGAGGCGATTATTGAAATCGGGGAGATGGTTCTCGCGGCCCGGAAAAAAGGGTTGTCCCGAGTCGAGCTACTGCAACAGTTGAGCACTATAGAAGGGGTCTATGTACCCTCCTTTTTTGCCGCAGAAAACAGTGGTGAAACCACATCACTGAAACCGCTGCGGGATGATTACCATACGATTTACCGGCGAATATGTGCTGATTTGAGCAGAACCGCGCTGCCGACAACGCCGCCGGTGCCATTAATTCAGGCAGTCCACGACCGTTTAGCGCTTGAAATCTCTCGTGGTTGCAGCCGCGGCTGTCGTTTCTGCCAGGCCGGAATGATCTACCGGCCGGTTCGAGAACAATCGCCTAAGGCACTCATTGCCGGAGTAATTGACGGGGCCGCAGCTACCGGAATGGATGAAGTTTCACTGCTCTCATTGAGTGTCGGTGACTATTCCGAACTCCTGGAACTGGTTTCCGGAATCAGACTTTCATGTCCTTCCCTTAATCTCTCGCTGCCTTCGGTCCGGGCCGGTGTTCTGACGGATGAACTTCTGGAGGCCCTGAAAAAGAGCCGTCAGGGTGGTTTTACAATTGCCCCGGAAGCCGGAACTCAACGGCTCCGTGACGTTATCAATAAAGGTTTAAGTGAAGCTGATATCCTTGACACGATCGAAAAACTTTTTGCTCGGGGCTGGGATCTTATTAAACTCTATTTCATGATCGGCCTACCGGGTGAAACTGATACTGATATCGAAGGAATTGTTGAGCTTTGTGGCAAAGCACTGCGAAAAGCCAAGAGTAAACGCCAGCGGCTTAATGTCTCGGTATCAACTTTTGTTCCGAAACCGCACACCCCGTTTCAGTGGGAGGTGCAGATCGATCTTGATG
>JAOZQE010000197.1 GCA_029932385.1 bacterium
CCCTTCCACCAGATCAGGTGGCACAAGCAGAAAAGAAAATATGCGAAATGGCAGCCAGCCGTTTACCTCAAATATGTGCAGATATCACGGCCGGGGGAAAATTAACTACAACCATGCAGGAAGAGATCCTGAAAGAGTGCCGTAACCTTCTGGATGAAGCTGAAAAGGTGAAATAATGGAGAATCTCCACACTTTACAAAGACATATCGAAACCAGTGGCAAACTGCAGTCCATTGTTAAGAGCATGAAAACCCTGTCGGCGGTAAATATCCGCCAGTATGAGCAGGCAGCCCACTCCCTTGATGCCTATCAGGAGACTATTGATTCCGGCCTGCAAGCCGTGATCAGGGAAACCGGCCTGCCGAATAGCGGCAGTGAAAAAGGAGAGCTACAAGGTTTGGTTGTTTTCGGTTCGGATCAAGGACTCTGCGGGCGTTTTAACGAGAAACTAGTTGATTTTTTACAAGAAAACCGAGCCAGCGCCAACCCCCAGCAACCACCCCATGTACTTGTTTCAGGGGCCCGGATTGCGGCCCGCTTAGAGGCTGCGGGCCATAAGCTGACAAAAACGCTCTGGTCACCCGGTTCTTTGTCCGGAGTGAACCGCCATGTCTATGAGATAATCCTGATTCTCCACCGCTGGCGGCAAAATCCAAAAATGAAACGAATCGATCTTTTTTTCAACTACTATGAGTCCGGAGGTGGTGGTTTGCCCAGCCAAGTCCCGTTGCTGCCTCTGGACAACGAACGGCTGCGCGAACTTATGAAAAAAAAGTGGCCGGGCCGAAGCCTGCCCTACAGCGCCACCCCAACGCATAAACTTTTTCCCGCCTTGATCCAACAATATCTCTTTGTCGCCATCTATCGAGCCCAAGTCCAATCCCTGGCCAGTGAACAAGCCAGCCGCCTGCTCTCGCTGCAACAGGCGGAAAAAAATATCCAGGAACACCTGGAGGAGTTAACCGGCCGCTACCGTAATGTCCGGCAATCGGTTATTACTTCGGAACTACTCGATCTGGTCGCGGGCTTTCGCACCGTAACCGGCGATTAGATAAAATGATGGAAGCAGTGCTTTGTGAATAAATCGATTGAAATTATCGGCACGGAATCTTTAGGGGTTCGGGGCTTGAGTTGTTTTGTTAAGGCGGGAAAAAGGCGAATCTTGATTGATCCGGGAGTGGCCTTGGGATATATACGTCATGGCCTGCTTCCTCATCCACTCCAGGTTGGAGAAGGTGAACGAGTACGTCACCGGATCATTGAAGCATTGGAAAGTGCAACGGATGTCGTGTTCAGCCATTTCCACGGTGATCATATTCCTCTGCAAAAAGCAAATCCATACCAGTTGGCAATTCGGCAGCTTCCGAAAAACTTTAAGAACCTTTGCTGTTGGAGTAAATCATTCGACTCTCTCAACGAGAAAATGAAACAACGCGCCCAAGATTTAAGGGCGCTCCTGGGCCCAAATTTTCATCTGGCTGAGGGTCTCTCAGACGGCCCCATGACCTTTTCAAAAGACATGCCGCATGGAGCCCAGGGCAGCAAGCTGGGCACGGTTATGATGACTCGAATTAATTTAGGCGACAAAGTTTTTGTGCATACATCGGATATTCAGCTGTTGGATTCCGCCACCATCGATTTTATCATCGCCTGGCAGGCAGATATAGTTCTGGCTGGAGGACCACCTCTTTATATTGAATCGCTCTCGAAGAAACTGCGGACAGCAGCATGGGAAAATGGCCTGCGGCTAGCTCACAATGTGGAAACTTTAATCCTTGACCACCACCTCATGCGCAACCAACAGGGGCCTGGATGGTTAGAAAATCTTTCCGCAAAAGCCGGCAAACAGATCTACTGCGCGGCTGATTTTATGGGCAAAAAACGTCTCCTTCTCGAAGCCGGAAGAACAAAATTATATGAAACCATACCAGTGCCGACAAACTGGCATGAACTTTACGCTAAGGGTTTGACCAATGCTATAGGATAGCTCCACACTCGATACTTTTTTTAATGATCTGTCAGCCAGTCAAATCACTCTTTTTCACTGTAACTCAGCAAAACACCCTACCGGAAAACCACCTTTTCAAACAACTAATATTTCAGTCATGCAAGCGTGACATAAAAGAAATGAAACAAGGAGGTTGTCAGAGAATGTTATCTCATCCACCCAAGAACTCTAACTCTACCCTGAACCTGTCCCGTGAACGCCAGGGTGAATTGCTGATGGTTGCGGAGACATTTATCTGGAGCTGGTTTCCGATTGTCACTCTGATCATCTACCAGCATCTTTCGCCGCTTTTCACCATGTTTTACACCACCTTGATCGCCGCACTGTTTTTCGGGGGATTTGTACTCTGGCGAGGTGGTCACGAACGTATCCTGCAACGCCAGGCCATCCGGCCGCTGCTCTTAACCACACTCTTCATCAATCTGCTGTTCATCTGTGTCTACTTAGGGCTGCAATACACCAGCGCGGCCAATATGGCAGTAATCCTCTTTTTACAACTGCTCTTTTCCTATCTCTACTTCAACCTCTTCGGCTCCGAGCCTTTCTCCTCCAGCCACCTGTTTGGGGCGCTCTTGATGGGAGTCGGGGCTCTGATCATCATCTTCCCCGGCAAGCTCTCTTTAAATAAGGGCGATTTGCTGGTGTTGATTGCCGCAATGATCGCACCAATTGCCAATTACTACCAGAAACAGGCCCGCACCCTTGTCAAGCCAAGTGAAATTTTATTTGTTCGCTACCTGCTGGCCTTGCCGGTTCTGCTGGCCCTGGCTCATTGGTTCTC
>JAOZQE010000198.1 GCA_029932385.1 bacterium
GCCACCAACCCGACCAACAGAATCGGCCAGACTAAAACCCCGCCGGAGCGCAAACGCTCCCAGGCAGACGGAGCCAAAGCCAGCCGACGAACGGCATCGCCCCCGGAAAAATCTAGATAAACCGCATTGCTCTCACCAGCTATAAATTTCTTCAGGCTCTTAGCCACCTGCCAACCCGGTTTTGAGACTGCCAGCAGAGCATCATTCTCGGGGCCGTAGACCGCATAGCCACACTTTTCATCAACTGAGCTCTGATAGATCGTCGACAATGCTCCGAGACGAACAATCTCACCTTTTTCAAGATGACCGTCAAGCCCGATAAAGCTATTTTGTGACCGCTTAATCGCGGCCCCGGCGACGATCTCGTCCAGATAGAGATCGGCGATTATTATGATCTCACGCATACCGGGATAAGCATTATCGGCCAGAATATCCCGTACCGGCTGCAGGCGGCCGCGATGATCTGCGGAGACCGGAGAGTTCTCCAGCAAAGAAAGAAGATCCCGGGCACTGGTGCGCACGACCCCGGCCAGCTCATTCAACTGATGCAGAGCCAGACGGCTCTTTTGATTGAGCTTCTGCTGCTCGGCAGCAAGTTTTTCGAGCTCACTCTCCTGTTTCAGGACTTCAGCTTTAAGCTCTGCAACCCGTTTTGCGACAGCATCTCGCGCGGAAATGGCCGCAGTTTGCAGAGATTTAATTTCACTTTTGGTCAATTGATTTTCAGAACGGGCTTCGCGTTGCTCCCGGGCAACCTCAGTCAGGGTCTGCTGCAGGAAAGGGGGCATCTTAAGGTCACTTTTTTCAACCCCTGAAGCGACCCAAGGGAAGATCAATAACACCATGAACAGGCTGACAATAAGCTTAAATCTCATGGCCTACCTCCCGCCACCGGCAGACGGACAAGATCAAAAGCGCGCTGCTTCAAAGCCATCCGCAGAGCCTCTTTAACCGACTCCGAGTAGACCCCCGGCAACTCCTCCCAGGCTCCATGCTCACGGTTAAACCAACCCGCTCCGGCGCCGTCAAGGGTGAGATAATAGAGACCAATCCGTCCCAGACGTAAAACCCGAACCGTGGTTTCACCGCCGGCAATCGGCAGAACTTCCTCACTGACCTCAAAACCGCGACCGAAACCCGCCTCAATCTTCAAGGTTTCCATAACCCGGCGCAATTTATCCGGCAAATCGGCATCATAACTGTTTAAGGTATCAGCCAAATCAGCCAGACGCCGCTGCCGTTCAACCCGTGCAAAAGGCAAACCAGAAGCTTGAAGCGCCTCGGTTCGATCTACCAGTTCATCAAGATAGGGCTCTAAACGGATACCGATTTCAGCCATCTCTTTAAGTCCGTTCTTAAGTTTTTGGATCTCCCGCTGACGCTGTTGACGATAAGCATGCAGCCTTAAGATACGAGCCTCAAGTAATTTCGCCGCAAGCTTTAGATTATGAGTCTCATCAGCCAGAAGCTGTTTTTCCTGAAGCCATTCCTGCTGCAGTTCAGAGGTCTGCCGATCCAAAGCTACGGTTGCGGCTACATCTTTTTCAAGCTGTTCCCGTACCGGTTCTGCGGCCATCGATGGCGAAATCTGGAAAAGCAACCAGGTCAGCGATAGCAGTAAAAAAAATCTCGGTTTCATGGAAGTTCCTGTATCTAATCAGAAAGCTCAAATAATTCAGGTTAAAAATTAATGTGAAGATTTCTTCTATATGTGTTAACGTGCAATGTCAACAGTAAGTATAAACCAGCTCTACCTTTGACGACCCATACCATATTTTGACTTTCCTGTGTGAACCGAAAATCAGGGGTTTAATTATGCATTACACCTTAGCCGAAATTGCCGCGAAAATCGGTGGCGAAGTGCTCGGAGATCATAACTTTATAGTTACCGGCATCAACAGCCTGGAGAGCGCAAGCGAAAATGAAATTGCTTTTGCGGAAGAGAAATTTCTGGGCCAGGCGGCAGAGAGCCGAGCCGGGGCCCTGCTGGTTCCCCGGGCAACAGAAAATTTGCACCAGAATCTGATTATCTGCGCCCAACCCTTCCAGGCGGCCGGCCTGATTATGGCGGAAATCGACGCTGAAGCACAGCAGGTCACTCACTCTATCGCTGATAGCGCGACCATCGGCAGCGAGGTTATCCTGGGAGAAAATCTCCATATCGGCCCCGGAGCTGTCATCTCGGATAATACGATTATCGGTGATAACTGCCGGATCTACGCTAACACTTACATCGGCAAAAAAGTTGTTATCGGCAATGATACCCGCATCTATCCCGGGGTCGTCATCCGCGAGGGATGCCAGATCGGTAGCCGGGTTATCATTCACCCCAATTCAGTAATCGGCTCAGACGGTTTCGGTTTTCTCCAGGTCGGCGGCCAGAACCTCAAAATTCCCCAGATCGGCCAGGTTATCATTGAAGATGACGTTGAAATCGGAGCTCTCTGTACCGTAAACCGGGCCGCCCTGGACCGAACGGTCATCGGCAGCGGCACCAAACTTGACGACCATGTTCATTTAGGCCACGGAGTCCAGATTGGCAATGATGTAATAATGTGCGGTCAGGTCGGACTCTCCGGCGGAGTCCGGATCGGCAACCGGGTCATGCTCGGCCCCCGGGTCGGCAGTGTCGACCATATCAGCATCGGTGATGGTGCCCGGCTGATGGCGGGAAGTTCAGCGGCCAAAAGTCTGGAAGGCGGCCGCGACTACGGCGGCATCCCGGCAATCCCCGTCAAACAGGCGCTCCGCCAGATGATGGCCGCCACCCATCTCCCTCAAGATCGAAG
>JAOZQE010000199.1:0-1379 GCA_029932385.1 bacterium
ATGTTGTATTCATAAAGGGCGTTGTAGTAGCTGGCTTCGGATTCGGTCAGGGCGGCCTGGGAATCGAGAACTTCAGTGGCGGTACTGAGCTGGTTCTGGAACCTCAGTTTGGTTACTCGATAGTTCTCTTTGCCAAGCTCAACTTCCTCCCTGGCAGTAGCGATATTACGGTATGAGGTGAGTGCATTTTCGAAATTGTTTTTAACCTCCAGAGCGATCTCATCGGCGGCCTCCTTTAATCTCTGCCGGGCCTCTTCAACCTCGGCCCGGGCGCTGGCGACTTCATGGCCGCTGCGGTTCCATTCCCAGAGTTTCCAGGTGGCCCCGACCAGAATTGTGGTGTTGTAAGGGGTTGAGGTGATTCCGTCGCCGTTGACACCATATTCATCGCCCATACGGTTGTGATGGGCGATCAGATTAAGCGCGGGGTAGTAGTCGCTTTGTGCCAGTTTGACCTGATGTCCGGCCGAGGTGATAGCGTAGTTGGCGAGTGTCAGTTCTGGTCTTTTGGTCAGGGCGGTAGCGGTCGCCTGGTTGAGGGAGAAGTCGACGATTTTCTCGAGCGGTTTATCGGCGACTGTGAATTCGGCATCCCGGTCAATCTGCATGATTGTTGCGAGTTGGGCTCGGGCTAACTTCAGCCGGTTTTTGACCCGGCGCTGCTGCTGCCGGGCCTGGCTGAGTTTGACTTTGGAGTAGAGCAGTTCATTTAAGGGAATCAGCTCATTGTCAAAAAAGAGTTGTGAATCACGGGCCTGGGCCTCAAGTCGTTCAACCATGCGGGCCGCAGTCTCAGCGAATTTAGTCTGTTTCAGATAGTTAAAGTAGGCAGCCACTGTTTCATAGGTGATGGTGAGACGGGCGAGTCTCGCTTCGGCCTGGGCCTGTTTGATTCCCAACTGGGTCAAACGGTAGTTTTCGATGATGCTGAAGCCGGTGAAAAGCGGCTGCGTTATCGTGAAATCAAGGTTGTAGACATTATGGGTGTTGGCCGGAAAACTTTGACCGGAGATGTCGTAGGAGTTGATTTTATCCCGGTGCATGTATGAATAACCGGCTTCAAGTTTAGGCAGAAATTCGGTTTTCGCGGCCCGGCTCAACTCCTGGGCCCGGATCGTGCGAAAATGCTGGATTTGTATCTTCGGATGACTGCCTAAGGCCGCTCGCAGGCAGTCATCGAGGGTATAGTTCTCGGCCGCCCGGAGGGCACCGGGAAAAGCTATTGTTGCGACCCCACAAAACAGGATTACAACGGCAATCAGAGCAAAGGTTTTTAATGACAAAAAGCGAGATAACATGACAAATAGATCCGGCTGTTTTTTAAAGGGTTGCTGTCGTATATTGACAAGCGCTGGCGGAGGTCAAAGGAAACGGCCAGT
>JAOZQE010000199.1:1479-2772 GCA_029932385.1 bacterium
AGGAAACGGCCAGTTCAATCAGGAATCCGGCTGCTCCTGGTAAGTACACTCACCTTCGCAGTAGATCGGCCGCTGGGTATTCTGCATGACTTTGGTGTCGGGCGGCACCGATGCCGTGAGCCAGACGTTACCACCGATGACCGAGCGCGCACCGATGATGGTGTCGCCGCCTAAAATCGTCGCCCCGGCGTAAATTATAACTTCGTCTTCGATGGTCGGATGGCGCCGGGTATTCCGCAGGCTTTCGCCGGCATCCCGGGGCAGCGAGAGTGCCCCTAAAGTAACTCCTTGGTAGATGCGGACCTGTTTGCCGATTCTGGTGGTCTCGCCGACAACGATGCCGGTGCCGTGATCGATAAAAAAACTCTCATCAATATGGGCACCGGGGTTGATGTCGATCCCGGTCAGGTTATGGGCGTATTCGGTCATCATCCGGGGCAACAGGGGAACATTTAAGTGGTGTAAAATGTGGGCCATGCGGTAGATCGAGATCGCGAAAAGGCCGGGATAGCTGAAGATCACCTGATCCACACTTTTAGCCGCCGGGTCGCCCTCTAAAGCCGCATTTACATCGGTCGCCAGAATCTGGCGCAGCTGGGGCAGCTGTTTGACAAAACTGGAAGCCGCGTCGAGGCCGCGCTCTTCACAATTGACACAACTGTTGTGATACCTGAGACAGTCATGGCGGATGGCGAGGATGATCTGGTTGCCGAGCATCTCATGGAGTTCGGAAAGCTCCTGGCCGAGATAGTATTTGAGATTGACCGGATCGATCCGGGTCTGGGTGAAATAGCCGGGGAAAAGAATTTTGCGCGTCTGTTTGATAATTGCAATCGTATCATCCCGCAACGGAATCGGCTGCGGGGCCAGGTGCTCAAAGCATTTGCCGCTGAGACAGGTTTTGGTCAGCTGGTTGACGACCTTGTGCAAATCCTGCCGCCGGCGATCCAGGTGAATCGCCGGATTTTGACACTGATCAAAATTTTTTTCATCGGTCATAATTCATACTCTCCGGCCAGATTGTACGCGGCCGTTCAAGTAAGCCGCTATTGTGGCAGGATCGATAGTTTCAAAATCATCTCTTTTGCGAGATCACCTGAAAACTCGACACTCCACTAAATTTCCTCTTTCACAATTATGCCTATCTTTCGACAGTCTACTCCTGCGGCCTGCGTTTGCAGGAAGGTCTGTGTCTTTAAATATCAGATATAGACGGTGGGCGCAAGTTTGTTCACGTTCACTATAGTTATATTTGCGGGGTGAACAAAATCATCCTACCCTGACCCCCTTTTT
>JAOZQE010000011.1 GCA_029932385.1 bacterium
TACAGTGAAGGCGAACGCTATCTCGGTGCGAAAAAACTCTACGAATAAATAGTAAATCCGGATAAGAATGTACGGGCCATATGCCAAATAAGCAAAAAGCCGGAAGTGAAACTTGTCGTTCACTTCCGGCTTTTTAATTTTTATTAGTCTCTGATCATTACGACCGGCAGAGTTAGTAGAGATTCGGCGTATTCCGTAAACGGGCGGTTACCCGCTCCCGGCCGATCGTGGTAACGATTTCAAAAAGACCGGGGCCGGCGAGCTGGCCGGTAATCACGGTTCTGACGCCGTTGATGATGGCGCCCGGTTTAACCTCAAGCTCTTCGGCAAAAACCCGCATCAAATCTTCAATGGCGGCCTCGCTGAAATCTTCAAGCTGCTCCAGCCGGTCGGCAAGCTGCGGCAGCCAGAGACTTAAATCGGGGAATTTATCGAGGTTGCGTTTCCGGGCCTTGGGCTCGATCTCATACTGAATTTCATCACTGAAATAGGGTTTTCCAAAAACCGCAAAATCGGTCAAAAGATGATAACGGACCCGGATCAGATCAACAGTCTGCAGAAACCACTGATGCTTCGCTCCCGCATACTCGTCCCGCCACAAACCGGCCTTTTCCAACTCGGCCCGGACATAGGGCTCAAGCTCCGTAAGCGCCATGGTTTTAATATAGTGGGCGTTCATGTTGATAGCTTTGGGGTCGGTAATGAATTTAGGGTCGTTCTTATTTACATTAAAAACCGAGTTGGCCCGGTTCATACCCGCAAATGAGAAGGCCTCAAGCAGCTCTTCATAAGAGAACACCTCTCTCGATTCCGGGTTGGACCAGCCCAGCAAAACCAGGAAATTAACCAGAGCCCAGGGCAGAAAACCGTGATCACGATAGAAGTGAATCGCCACCAGTTCCCCGTGAGTACGCTTGGAAATTTTGGCTTTCTTCGGATCCAGAGTCAAACTCATATGTGCGAAAATCGGCAATTTCTTACCCAAGGCCTCATAGAGCAGAATCTGTTTCGGGGTGTTGCCAAGACCGTCCTGACCGCGAATAACATGGCTGATTCGATCGCGGGCATCATCGACCACATTGGAGAGCAGATAGAGCGGCTGGCCGTTGGCCCGAACGATGACAAAATCTTCAATATCCTGATAACGTTTCGTGATAGTCCCGTAAACCGCGTCATCGAAGACCACCGCGCCCTCACCCTCCGGCACCTTTAAACGCACCACATACGGATGCCCCTGGCTCTCCCGCTCCGCAACCTCGACCGGAGAGAGCTTCCGGCAGGTACGATCGTAACGAAAATCCTCTTTATTGGCTTTCGCAATTTCGCGTTTGGCCTCAAGTTCCTCCTTGGTACAGAAACACTTGTAAGCCGCTCCCGAAGCCAGCAGGGCTTCCGCGGCGACAATATGCTCCTTGATAAAATCGGTCTGATAGTAGGGCCCTTCGTCACATTCGATCCCGAGCCACTCAAGCCCGTCAAGAATCCCCTGAATCATTTCGGTAGTTGAACGTTCGGTATCGGTATCTTCAATTCTTAAAATCAGTTTCCCGTTATTCTGCCGGGCATAGAGCCAGTTTAAAATCGCCGTCCGGGCCCCGCCGATATGGAGATAGCCCGTCGGACTCGGGGCAAAGCGTACTCTTACTTCTTCACTCATCATTCTATCCTGTACTTAAAAAGTTATTTTTGCCAATAATTATTCACTTTCGCCTAACTAACACACAAAGAGTATTCATTTCAACCACAGGCTTACGCCCGGGGCCGGTTTTTTATTCCATCTGGACACTGTTTCATGTTAAAAGATGCCGAAATCATCGAAAAATTGCCTTTTTACCCGATTACGGCGTTAGGTTCAAATTTTAATCCTCGAAATATTCTATATATTCCTCCGGTTAAAATCTTCACCTGCCTTGTACTCGAATAAAAATTCTAATTTTTCAAGATACCCATAAGTAAAGAGACAGGCTTCATCTATGAACTTTGATCAAACTTCCGATATTCTTGAAATTCCCGACTCATGGCGGCAGGGATGGCTCAAAAGCGAACCGTTCACGAAACTTTTCGCTCTTGAAGGCAAACTTTACCGCCATAAGGACGGACGCCGAACGCTTCAGTTTAAGCATGATGGAAAAAGCTATTTTGCCAAACTTCATCACGGTCTCGGCTGGCACCGGTTCCTAAAAAGCCTGTTTCGTCTTAAATGGCCGATCAGCGGGGCTGAAAATGAGTGGCAGGCAATCAAACTCCTGGAAGCCTTAGATATCCCGACAACCCCGCTGGTTGCCTACGGCCGCCGGGGCACCAACCCAGTCAACAAACAATCATTTATTATTACCGAAGACCTTGATAACTGTACCAGTCTGGAAGATTACTGCCGCGAATGGCCGGTCAAACCACCGCCGCCCGAACTGAAATGGGCTCTGATAAAAGAAGTGGCTCGGATTACCGGCACCATGCATCGAGCTGGATTAAACCATTGTGATCTCTATATCTGCCATTTTCTGCTTGAACTTGAAAACGGCAGCGTTCCTGATCCGAAAAAACCAATCCTGCACCTGATTGATCTGCACCGCGTGCGCCAACGTCGGCAACTGCCGCGCCGCTGGCAGATCAAAGATCTGGCGGCACTCCATTTCTCAAGTTTTGAAATCGGCCTCACCCGGCGCGACCGGCTGCGTTTCATAAAAATCTACAGCCAGGCACCATTGCGCCAGGCTTTGACCGAAAACCCGCAACTCTGGCAGGCGGTTGAAAAACGGGGCCAGGCTTTTTATCGAGAATTTAAACGACGGGGCCCACGATGAGAGTGCTTCTGGTGCAGACCAGTTTTCTTGGCGACACCATCCTTTCCACCCCGTTGATTGCGGCCTTGAAAGAGCTCCATCCGCAGGCCGAAATCTGGATGATGACCACCCCTCTGGCCGCAACTCTAGTAAAGCGCGACCCGCTCCTGAGCGGGGTTATCCTGTTTGCAAAACGTGGCCGGGAGAGCGGCATAAAAGGTATCTTGCGACAGGCCGCAACATTACGCAAACTGAAATTTCAGATCGTCTATTCCTTGCACAGATCCGCCCGCACCAGCCTGTTGTTAAAATTAAGTCGGATTCCAAAAAGAGTCGGCTTCAAAAATTCCCGGCTGGCTTTTCTCTACACTGAAACCCGGCTGCGGCCACCGGAAAAGCACGATGTTCTGCGCAATCTGGCCCTGGTCAGCGAAGATTTCAAAGGCCGCAAGCTACCCGACGAACTCCGCCTTTTTACTCCGCCCAGAAAGGAGCTTGCTACAAATATGCAAGCCCATCTGCCGGAAGCCGGAAGCTATGCCCTCATTGTTCCCGGCAGTGCCTGGGAAACCAAGCGCTGGAGTGCCAGCGGCTATCATCAGGTAGCGAAGTATCTCATCGAGAAAGGTCTTAAGGTGGTCTTGACGGGAAGTGCGGATGAGGCTGAGATCTGCCGGGAAGTTGCGGGTAATCTAAAGGTAATTAATCTTGCCGGAGAGGCGGATTTAGATACGGCTCTCTACCTGACAGAAAATGCCCGAATGATGATCTGTAATGACAGCATGGCCCTGCACATGGCTTCAGCCTACAAAACCCCAACCGTGGCCGTCTTCTGTGCCACCGTTCCCGAATTCGGTTTCGGCCCCTGGCAGAATCAAGCTCTGACAGTTGAAAAAAAAGACCTTGACTGCCGCCCCTGTGCCCGTCACGGCAGCCGCAGCTGCCCCAATCAAAGCCGGGCCTGTATCGATGAACTGCCGGCCGAAGAAGTAGTCAATGCGGTACATGAATTGCTGAATTGCTGATTTTGTAAACTGTTATTCGAGCAGACCGCCGCAACACCGCAGAAGTTCTTTCTGGGAAAACGGTTTTTCCATTACTTCCATGACCACTGGAAAAAGTTTGCAGACCCTGAAACCTTCGTTGACAGTGCCGGTCATAATCAGGACTGGAATTTTAATATTCTCACGCTCCATTTCAGCCAGAAACTCCTCACCACTCATCCCCGGCATAATCAGATCAAGGATAATCAGGTCAATCTCCGACTCCTTAATAATAGTGAGGGCTTCACGGCCGTGAGAGGTCGTCTTAATCCGGCCGCCATAGAGTTCAAGCAGAACCTTAAGACTGTCTCTTAAAATCTCTTCATCTTCAACAACCAGAATATTTTTTGCCTTAAGATCATGCGAATACTCTTCAACAAGTTTCGGGGACAGCTCCTTTTTAACCCCGCTGGCAACCGGTAGATAGATCACAAATGAACTGCCGGCTCCGATCTCTGAATTTACCGTTATAATTCCGTTGTGATTGGTAATCGTCCGATATGCAATCGGCAACCCTAAGCCGGTACCTTTACGATTGGTCCACTCCTTGGTGCTGAAAAACGGGTCAAATATTCTTTTCATCATCGCCGGAGGGATACCGCTACCGTTATCGGAAACCGTAATTTCACAATACCATTTACCCGGAATCAGATTAAAACGCTGGCCTAAATAACGATCGACAAATTTAACCTTGGCAACCACATTTATACGGGTTTCACTCTGATCTGCGGGAAAAGATTCCACGGCATTCAAGATCAGATTCAATAGAGATTGTACCAGAGCCGAACGATTCACATCCAGCTTAACCTCATCACTGTCCTCCAGATAATCACATACAATCTGAACCGGGATTGAAGGGGGCACTAAAGCTAAGGTTGACTCCACCAGTTCAACCACACTCATAATTTCGGTTCCCCCGACATCACGCCGCGAGAAAAGCATAATCTTTCCCGTCAGATCAGCTGCCTGCAGGGAAGCTTGTTTGAGCTTTTCGATGTAATGGCTGCACTTCTGAGGAGAACTTTTAATCATCATTTCCAAAAGTTCAATATTGCCGTGTATACTCGCCAGCAGATTATTGAAATCATGCGCGAAACCGGCCGCCAGAATACCAACGGTCTCCATTTTCTGGGTCTGGACGATGACCTCGGTCTGACGTTCAACTTCCTTATGGAGAAAGTCACTGTAGACCTCAACCTCTCGCTGCAGGCGCCGCTCCTCACTGATATCATGAAGGCTACTGATATAACCAACCCGGTTACCGTCACGGTAGATTTCAGAGAAGTTCTGACTGACCTCATGGGCAGGCTGTTTCCCGACCTTCCGGTACGAAACGATCCCCTGCCAGCGACCGCGCAGAGCCAAATGCGCCAGAATATCATCAGGCAATCCTTTGGCGGTCACATTGGCTGGCCCCTTGCGAAACATGGCTCCGACAATCTCATCCTGCGGCACCCCTATGATCTCGCAATAAGGCTGATTCGCGAACAGGTAACGGCCCCTGTAGTCAAGGACAATAACTCCATCTACACTTGCGACCAGACCTGCCTTGAAAATTGCACTCTCCCGGGCAAAATGGTCAAGACGCCGGAGCATGAAAAATGATATCGCAACAATCAGCAGCAGAGACAGAATACACAGAGAAATAATCGGCAACAACAGATTCCAGACCAGTTCATTGGCTTTTATACTCGGAGTCGCCACCATAACGGTCCAGCCTGAAGTCCCCAGCCGCAAACTCTCAAATGAAGCCAAAAAATCTCTTGGAGAACTCTTATCTTCGCCGACAGATATCTTCATAGTGGTTGAAAAAGGGCTGCGATTACTCAGGGCGGCCATAACTTCAGGTATCTGTTTTTTATCAAGCTGCACCAGAGGCTCTTTTTTTTCATAGAACAGATCAGCCGCGGGGCTGCCGTAGGCAGGATAGAAATTAGTATAGAGCAGACCCGACAGCGATGAAAAGACTACCTTTCCCCGGCAATTAGCAACTATAATATCACGGCGTTTGTCAACGATCATACTTCGACAGTAGTTGTCAAAAATAAAATCGAGCTGGTAAGGAACCAGCATAAGCCCGACATACTTCCCCTCCACCTCCACGCGCTTGGTAAAAATGACCATCGGCACCGGCATCACCTTTTCAAGTTCAGGGACATACTTCATAAGAACCGTAACATACTGATGCAGACCCGGATCACGATTCTCACTCCAGAGATCAATCGCAAAATGCTGCCACTCATAAACATCCCGCAGAGGCAGTCCTAAGGGTATGAAATCACCGTCATGGCCGGTATAGTAGACTTTATTGTCGGAACTCAAAAATATGAGATGGGTTATCTCCGGATAGATATCCCAGAGCAGGCGAAAACGCTGCGAGGTTACGAGACTTATATTATCAACCTGATGGGGAGTGAACGTTAACACTGAGTTAACCGTCTGCCGAACCCGGGCTAAATAGTTTTCCAGATTACTGACGATACGTTTCGCCACCACCTGCTGTTCCATCTGAACTTCAAGGGTAGAATGCCTAGTGAAATGGTCGTAAGAAAAGTATCCGGCAGCAGAAAAGATGAGCAGGGCCGCCACGACTATGATAATAAATTTAAGGTAGCTTCGACTTGCCATCAGAAAATAAAAGGCTCAAAATATTATTAAAAATAGAGTCGCAGTATCCGGCTCGACATATCTACCTATATACAAGTTCATCGACAAAACGCAAGATAAAACCGAGCCACAAACTCTAATCTCCTTAGGTACTCGCTTAATCGGGTTTGCCACCAGCCCCACACCACTCCGGTAGCGGGGCCGAGATTATCCTGCCGTCGGCAAGGGTAAGTTGAAAACAGTGGAGATGAAAAGCAACGTCGGCAGTCACCTTAACAAAATCAGATTCACCAGCCACAAACGGCCGGCCACCGTAAAGTGAATCTCCGAGCAGCGGATGACCAAAATCAGCCAGATGCACCCGAAGTTGATGCATGACCCCGCTGACCATAACCAGTCTGGTCAGGGTTGAATCATAGGAGGCTGTGTATGAAACCGGAAAAATTTCCGTCCGGGCAGGATAGATACCACGGCATAAAGGTGCGGGCGGGGTCACAACCATTCGCCGGCGGTCATCGACATCATGAGTCAGAGCCTTATCAACAACAATTTTATTTTCAATTAAACCATGTACCTGAGCCATATATTCTTTAACGACAAGATGACGGCTGAACTGCTCGCGCAATCGCTTCCAGGACGAATCACTGCGGGCGACCAATAAGACTCCGGAGGTGGCAAAATCGAGACGGTGCAACAGGCCGGGCTGCAACGGCCCGAAATCTCCGATGCCGGCAAGTTCTGGAAAAACTGTGATAAGATGATTAGCCAGGGTTCCGGTTCCTGCCGCCTCAAGCGGATGGGTATGAGAGCCGGCCGGCTTATTTAAAGCCAGCATTTCCTCATCCTGATAAAGGATCTCAAGTTCAGGTTCAGCTTCCGTTTCCGGCTTCTCCGGCTGCAGGCGATTTAGAAGTTCTTCAGGAATGACAACCTTCTGTCCAACTGCCAGAGAAGTGCCTTTCAGCGCCCGCCGGCCGTCAACCTTGACTTCATGATTACGCAGAGCTCGACGCCATTGATTGATCGGAATAAATGGATACCTAGTGTGGAGAAAATGATCCAGACGAGAGGTTGATTTATCAACAACAATGGTAATCACAGGGGATGAAAAAGAGGGCATATCTATTCCCCGTACCGTAAACTACGGGTACAGACAGTTCAACAATTTACAGGTTATTTGCTGAAATCACTTATCTACGACCGGGGCCAATCTTACCCGATCCCCGGTTGCAGATAAGTCAGACAAAATTTATTTTTCAGGATTCTGTAACCTGCTCCAGGGTTCTGATATTGGCTTTGATCTTTTCAACCTTAAGACTGAGCTCTTTGTACTTGGCCTTTTCTTTCTCAATAACCTCAGCTGGAGCTTTGGCCAGGAACTTTTCATTACCGAGTTTGTTACTGACTCCACTGAACTCTTTTTCGGTTTTTTTAAGCTCTTTCGCTAAGCGAGCCGCCTCCTGGGCAAAATCAATCAAGCCGGCAAGCGGAACAAATATCTCAAAACCTGCGGCCAGGCCCGCAGCTGATTGCGGCGGCCGCATGACTTCTGAATCTATGGTAAAAGATGTCAGGCGGGCAATATTGGCGATTGCGGCCGAGCTCTTTTTTAAGGCTGTAATTGCCCCGGCATCAGGTCCGGTAACCACCGCCGCCAAGCGTTGCCCCGGGGAGAGATTCATCTCTCCGCGAATATTTCGGACAGCCGTAATCACGGCCATCACCTGCTCCATATCCGCAGCCGCCGATTCATCTTCAAATTCAGCATCGGCCCGGGGAAAAGCGGTCTGCATAATACTCTCCGGCATAGCGGATGTATGCGGCAGAGTCTGCCAGATCTCTTCACAGACAAACGGCATAATCGGGTGCAGTAGTCTTACGACCTGCTCTATCGTACGGTAGAGAACAATCTGAGCCGTAGTCCGCCGGAGAGGATCATCGCTCTGAAAGAGATCGGGTTTGGCAAGCTCCAGATACCAGTCACAGAATTCATGCCAGGTAAATTGATAAAGGGCATGCGCCGCATCATTAAAACGATACTCATCCAGAGCCGCAACCACTTCGGCAACGGTCTGGTTCAGACGATGGCATATCCAGCGCTCGGCCAAGGAGAGATCACGCCCGGAGATTTCAGCCTCAGGGTCAAAACCTTCAAGGTTCATCAGAGTAAAACGGGCCGCGTTCCAGAGTTTGTTGACGAAATTGCGGTAACCGCTGATCCGGGCCTCGGAGAGGCTGACGTCGCGCCCCTGAGCTGCAAACGCAGCCAACGTAAAACGTAAGGCATCGGCTCCGTACTGATCTATAATAATCAAAGGATCAATAACATTACCCTTTGATTTACTCATCTTCTGACCATGTTCATCACGAACCAGAGCATGGATATAGACATCCTTAAACGGAATCTCATCCATACATTTGAGGCCCATCATCATCATCCTGGCAACCCAGAAAAAGAGGATATCAAAACCGGTTACCAGCACTGAAGTGGGATAATATTTTTTCAAAGTCGGGGTTGATTGCGGCCAGCCCATGGTCGAGAACGGCCAGAGACCGGAGGAGAACCAGGTGTCAAGGACATCGGTTTCCTGACGCAGATTGGCACTTGCACACTCAGGACAGACATCGGGATCTTCACGCGCGACAATCATTTTGCCGCAATCTTCGCAATACCAGACCGGGATTCGATGACCCCACCATATCTGCCGCGAAATACACCAGTCGCGGATATTTTCCATCCAGTTGAAATAGGTCTTCTCCCAGTTCTGAGGGATAATCCGGGTATCACCGTTTTTAACCGCGGCCAGAGCCCGATCCGCCAGGGGTTTTATTTTGACAAACCACTGATTCGAAAGATAGGGCTCAATAATCGTCTGACAGCGGTAGCAGTGGCCGACATTATGCTGATAATCTTTAATTGCGGGCAGCAGATTAAGCTCCGCCAAATCTTTAATTACCTGCTCCCGGCACGCCTCACGGGTCAGACCGGCATAAGATCCGGCATTCTCATTCATAACCCCGGCCTCATCCATCACTTTGATGATCTCAAGTTTATGCCGGATCCCGACCTCAAAGTCGTTGGCATCATGGGCCGGAGTGATCTTTACCGCTCCGGAACCGAACTCGCGATCAACGTAGTCATCGGCCACCACCGGAATCCGGCGGTTCATCAACGGTAACAGGACTTCTTTGCCGACCATGTCACGATAACGCTCGTCGGCTCCGTTAACCGCGACCGCGGTGTCGCCAAGCATAGTTTCAGGCCGGGTCGTGGAAACAATAATCGAACCCGAGCCATCCGCCAGAGGATACTCAAGATCCCAGAGTTTGCCGTCGTTATGCTCCTCAAATTCAACTTCCAGATCAGAGAGTGCGGTATGACAACGCGGACACCAGTTGATGATATAGTCGCCCTGATAGATCAGACCATCTTCATAAAGGGTAACGAAAACCTCTCGCACCGCTTTCGAAAGACCTTCATCCATCGTGAAACGCTCCCGGCTCCAGTCACAGGAGGAGCCAAGTCGTTTCAACTGATTAATAATGGTACCGCCCGACTCCCGGCGCCACTGCCAGACCCTTTCAATAAATTTTTCACGGCCGATATCGTGTCGCCCGATCCCCTCTGCGGCCAACTGTTTCTCAACCACATTCTGAGTCGCGATCCCGGCATGATCCATACCCGGCATCCAGAGAACATTTCGACCCTGCTGCCGCTGATAACGAGCCAGGATATCCTGCAAGAGATTATTCAAGGCATGGCCCATATGCAGGGAGCCGGTAACATTCGGCGGTGGGATAACCATAGAGAAGGGTTCGCCGTCGGCCTCAGGATCAGCGGCAAAGCAGCCCTTCTCTTCCCAAAATTCATACCACTTGCTTTCGATCTTTGAAGGATCGTAATTTTTGTCAAGCTGTCGCGCCGGGTTATCGGAATGGTTAACGTTTTCAGTCATTGTCGTACTCAATAAGAATAGTTAGAGTTTAAAAAATTTGTTTGTCCTACATTTTTCGGGACAGTTCCGAATACAATAAAAAAGATAAAGGCACAAAGTTTTTCTGATTTACTTTGCGCCTTCAACTTCTTAAGTTTTTCCATTTTCAGGATCGCTGACAACTGCAGCCCGGAATCACAGAGGTAAAACTAAAGGGTACCTTGAAAAATTGCCTTTTTCCCCAATTGCTGCGTTGAACTCAAATTTTAATCCTCAAAATACTCAATGTATTCCTGCGGTTAAAATCTTCGTTCGCCTTGCACTAGAATAAAAATTCTAATTTTTCAAGACACCCTAAAGATCTTCGCCCTCTTCGAGCTCCAGTTTCTCTTCCAAGCGGGTGATTTCAGCCTTGATTACCTTTTCCGCCAGCGGTGGAATGACCTCCCGGGCAACCTGTTCAACAATGGTCGGAGCCAAGTCACCAATTGCCTTTATCATCTTATCCATACTGGCGTAAGTAGTCTGCAGAAGATGTTTACTCCACTCCTGGGTCATATCCTCAATCTGCTGGGAAAAATCGAGCCCATGGGGTTCAGTGAAAATGTGAGGGGTCGCAGAATCTGACACGGAATCGACCCGCAGAGGGGAAACCGGAGAACTCGGCTCAGGCCTGCCTTTGGCCTGCGGCTGCGGTTTAGTTTTGTGAGCCGCCGCCGAATCTTCGGTGGCAAGTTCATCATCGACAAGGTAATCATCCGGCAGTTCCGCCTCAGGTTCCGGGTCGCGGACACTCGCAAAAGAGAACTTCCCATCAGAACCCCCTCCGACAACCACAGTTTCATCTAAAAGTTCATCAAATCCATCCAGGTCATCAAAATCATCGTCGAAAAGATCATCGGCATCTTCGTTTAAAAGAGAACTTTTCGCATCATCTATTTCTCCGTTTTTACTTCCGGCAACCAGGGTTTCATTCTGAACCTTCAACCCGGCATTTTTCAACTCGGTCAGAATCGGATCACCATTAGCTATCGAGTCTGCCATATCCAACTTGAAATAATCATCACCAGCAAATCCAGTGTCACCGGCTACCGGAGAGGATACCGTGGCAGCTTCAGCGCCAGCGGCAGGCTCAGTCAACAGACTCTTCCGAGCCCCAATTTCCGGCAGCTCATCAAGAGGCAAGCCCTCTTCAATAATGTCGGTCAGTTCAATAATCTTAACAGCGGCATCGGTCTTTCCCATCTTGATGCTCCTCTTTTACGAGTGGTTTTTTCAAATTCTAATTTTTCAAGACACCCTTTATAAAAGATGAATCTGATTATCCGCGGTCTAATAGCGCAAAAACCGGAAAAAAACAAGTAGCTCAAGTTAAGATGAGCGGCAATTAGAAAATTCCGGCGACCTGGGTCTGACAGCGCGGACATTCATGCCCGAAAATTTTATTTTCAACCACCCTGAAACCGTAACGTTCTATCAATAGTTCTCCACATTGATGACAATATGTACTCTCGCCGCCAACTCCCGGACGATTACCCTCGAAAACATATTTCAAACCTGCTTCGAGTCCTATATCACGGGCTTTTTTCAGGGTTTCCGGTGGCGTTGGAACCACTTCAGTAAGATTGTAGATGGGGAAAAACCCGGTAACATGCCAGGGAATCAGGGGTGATACCGAAACCAGAAAACGGGCCAGCTCCCGAAGCTCGGAAGCTTTGTCATTATAACCGGGGATCAGCAGGGTTGTGACCTCAACCCAGATCCCATGGGCAACAAAATCAGCGATGGTTTCCAGAATCGGGGCCATGCTGGCCGCCCCGCAGACCCTGCGGTAAAAACTGTTCGACCAGGCTTTAAGATCAATGTTGGCCCCGTCCAGTAACGGGTACAGAGACTTTCTCGCAGCCGCTGTCAGATAACCGTTGCTAACCATCAAATTGAGCAGACCTTGCTCACGCCCTAAGGTTGCAGTCGCCCGCATCAATTCAAAATAGACCGTCGGTTCAGTATAGGTGTAGGCCAGTGACTGACAACCGGTGGCAATCGCTTCACGAACCAGCAATTCCGGTCGCAGATGCCGGCCGGCAAGTTTTTCCATACGATGCGGCATCTGCGAAATTTCATAGTTTTGACAGTGCCGGCAGTTGAAATTACAGCCCGGAGCGGCTAGAGAATAACTTTTACTGCCCGGCAGAACATGATAGAAAGGTTTTTTCTCAATCGGATCGACATGGGTCGCGATAACCAGATCGGCCACCTCCGTGTAGAGAACCCCCTCAAGGTTCCGCCGAACCCCACAGATCCCGGCCTGACCCGGCCGGAGATAACAGTGATGCGCGCAGAGTTCACAACGAACCCGATTTTTCGCCAATCTGGTATAAAGTTCAGCTTCCCGCACGATTAACTCTCCTTGAATAATTTTCTCCCGCATGACAAATTTTTATTGCATTTTTAGTGCTGGTTGGGTATTTCATCTGATTCATATTTTTTCTTAACCAAAATAGATCCCAAGCGCGACAAGAGGAAGGTATTATGGCCACCATCAAACAAGCTCTGATAAGTGTCTCCGACAAGGACGGCATTGTTGAATTTTCACAGAAACTGATCGCTTCCGGGGTTCGTATCCTCTCAACCGGCGGTACGGCCAGGCTTTTACGTGACAATGGTTTAGAAGTAGTTGAGGTCTCCGACTACACCGGCTTCCCGGAAATGCTCGACGGCCGGGTAAAAACCCTGCATCCGAAGATTCATGGCGGTCTCTTGGGCCGCCGCGACCTGCCGGAACATGTCGCCAAGATGAAAGAGTACGATATCGAAGAGATTGATATGGTAGTCGTCAATCTCTACCCGTTTGTGGAAACCATAGCCAAACCTGACTGCAGTTTTGCCGATGCAATTGAAAATATCGATATCGGCGGCCCAACCATGCTGCGTTCGGCGGCAAAGAACTACACCGCAGTCACGGTTATCATCGATCCCGCTGATTATGCTCCGATTATCGATGAAATGCAAGCTCACAATGGTGCCGTCAGTAAAGAGCGTAATTTTGCTCTGGCGAAAAAAGTTTTCGCTTCAACCGCTGCCTACGATGCCGCGATCGCCAATCATTTGGGACTTTTTCCGGTTCCGGATGCCGTGCCGGCAGACCAACAATTTTTCCCTGAAACCTACACCTGGCAGGGCGCTAAAGCCCAGGATCTGCGTTACGGAGAAAACCCCAACCAGAAAGCGGCGTTCTACAAGGATGCAAAAATCAATGAGCCCTGTATCAGCAATGCTAAGCAGCTCCAGGGTAAAGAGCTCTCTTTTAATAATATTCTCGACAGCAACGCCGCATTTGAACTGGTTAAAGAGTTCAAGGAGCCGGCCGCGGTCTATATCAAACATACCAACCCTTGCGGCGGCGCGACTTCGAACGATGCACCTTTAGCCGAGATCCTGCGCCGGGCCCGGGCATGTGACCCGGTCTCAGCCTTCGGCGGCATTGTCGCCATTAATCAGGAGGTCGATGAAGAGAGTGCACTAGTTCTGGCGGAGACCTTCATTGAAGCGGTGATCGCCCCGGGTTTCAGTGCTGAAGCCCGAGCGGTTCTGACCGCGAAACAGGCCCTGCGCCTGCTTGAATCGCCCCTGCTCGGAGGTTATGAAGCCGGCGGCCTGGAATTTAAAAAAGTTGTCGGTGGCTTTCTTCTGCAGGAACGTGACCTGAAAGAAGATGTCAGTGACAACTGGACTACTGCCTCTAAACGCGAACCGACAGCCAACGAACTCGCAACCATGAAATTTGCCTGGAAGATCTGTAAACATGTCAAATCCAATGCCATCGTTTTAGCGGCTGACAATTGTCTGGTCGGAGTCGGGGCCGGGCAGATGAGCCGGGTTGATTCAGTTAATATCTCCATCAACAAGGCCCAGGTGCCGACTGCCGGTTCAGTTCTGGCCTCTGATGCTTTCTTCCCTTTCCGTGACGGTATTGACGCGGCCGCCAAAGCCGGCATCACCGCGATTATTCAGCCCGGCGGCTCCAATCGTGATGATGAAGCGATCGCTGCGGTAAATGAAAATAACATGGCTATGATCTTTACCGGGAATCGTCATTTCAAACATTAGAATTTAAGTTGCAAGTCCGGAGATTAATATCAAACCCATAAATTCACTTTTAGATTGCCGGTTTCCGGCACGTTTGAATCAGGAGAAAACACAATGAAACTTTTAGTAGTCGGCGGCGGCGGCCGGGAACATGCGTTGATCTGGAAACTTTCACAAAGCACCAAGGTCGAACAAATCTTCTGCGCCCCCGGCAATGCCGGAATCGCGTCTCTGGCAACCTGCATTCCAATTGATGCCAACGATATTGACCGTTTGGTCGAATTTGCCCGCAATGAAGAGATCGACTTAACGATTGTCGGGCCGGAAGACCCGCTGGTCGCCGGCATTGTCGATGCTTTTGAAGAGGCTGAGCTAAAGATCTTTGGCCCGAGCCGGGTGGCTGCGGAAATCGAAGGCAACAAAACCTTCTGCAAGCAATTGCTGAAAGACAACAATATCCCGACCGGTGATTTCGCCTCCTTTGATAACCTCGACGACGCGATTGACTACGTCTACAAAAAGGGTGCGCCGATCGTGGTAAAAGCCAATGGTCTGGCCGCCGGCAAAGGGGTCGTAGTCGCCCAGACGGTTGAAGAAGCTGAAAATGCAATCAATAAAATCATGCGCCGCCGCGCCTTCGGTGATGCCGGCAAGGAGATTATTATTGAAGAGTTTTTAGAAGGTGAAGAGGCCTCTTTTCTGGTCTTTACCGATGGCGATATCGTCGTCCCGATGGTTACCTCACAGGATCACAAACCTGTATTTGATGATGACAAAGGTGCCAATACCGGCGGCATGGGAGCCTACTCTCCGGCCCCGGTTATATCTGAAGGTCTATTCCGCCGGGTCATGAACGACATCATGATTCCAACCGTCAAAGCAATGTCTTCCGGTGGTCGGAAATACCGGGGTATTCTCTATGCCGGGTTGATGATTAAAGACGGCATCCCCAAGGTTCTGGAATTTAACGCCCGTTTCGGTGACCCGGAGACCCAACCCATCCTGATGCGTTTAAAAAGCGACCTGCTGCCGATTATCGAAGCCTGCATCTCCGGCCATCTCGCGAAAACTATTGTCGAGTGGGATGACCGCCCCGCGGTCTGCGTCGCCATGGCTTCAGGTGGTTACCCCGGAGAGTATGAAAACGGCAAAGAGATCTCCGGCTTGAATCTCGCCGGTCGGCTCAAGGATGTCATGGTTTTTCATGCCGGCACCGCCAAAAATGAAGCGGACAAGGTTATTACCAACGGCGGCCGGGTTTTAGGAGTGACCGCGATTGCTGAAGACATCCCTAAAACTATTGAAAAAGCCTATCACGCCGTCTCAAAGATAAGCTGGGATGAAGCCCACTACCGTACCGATATCGGCCGTAAAGCCTTAAAGAGAATTTAAAAAATGTCTGAGCAAATTGATATTCTGATACTGATGGGCAGTGACTCTGACTGGGAGGTTATGAGTAACGCCGCCAAAATACTTGATGAATTCGGCACCGCCTATGAAGCCCGGGTATCCTCCGCGCACCGGACTCCGGAGAGAACCTTGAACCTGGTTCGAAATGCTGAAGAGAGAGGCTGCAAGGTGATCATTGCCGGAGCCGGGGCCGCAGCCCATCTCGCCGGCGTTGTCGCCGGACATACCCTACTGCCGGTTATCGGTATTCCTTTGAATGCGACCTCTCTCCAGGGCATCGATGCCCTGCTGGCCACCGTCCAGATGCCGGCCGGAATCCCGGTTGCAAGCATGGCGATCGGTAAAGCCGGAGCCACCAACGCCGCCCTCTTCGCCCTGCAGATTCTGGCCTCAGCCAACCGGGAGGTAGCCGAGCAACTGGCAGCTTATCGCAAAAATATGACTGCGAAAGTTGAGAGTAAGGATAAACGCCTGCAGGAACATCGCCGACAGTAGCGATGATAACCCTAAATTATCCCTTTTCTCCATCTCATGAGAGAGAAAGCCTGGAAATAATTGCCTCAATCTGCAGAACCGGAGGAGTTATGGTCTATCCGACTGAAACCTTCTATGCAATTGGCGGCAATGCCCTCAACGAAAAACTTGGGAGACACATCTCAAGCATTAAAAACCGGCCGCCGGAAAAACCCTTTCCGACAGTCGTCGGCGATTTACAAAGCTTAGACAAACTGATTAGCCACTGGCCGGAAAACGCCCGGGAAACTGCTGAAAAATACTGGCCCGGAGCCCTGACCATGATTTTACCCGGCCGGAAAACGCTGCCGGCGGCCATAACCGGCGGCGATGGCAGTATTGCCATCCGCTGGTCCCCGCACCCGCTGATCAATGATTTGGCAAAACTCCTCCATACTCCTTTAATCTCCACCAGTGCCAATCTAAGCCGCCAGCCTCCGGTTCGGAAAGCGAGTGCAATCGCCTTAGAAATCATTGCTGAAACCGACCTTCTAATTATTAGCGACAACGATGACGATCCGGATCCGCGACCTTCAACTATTATCGATGTCAGGGTCAATCCGCCACTGCTCCTGCGCCCGGGAGCAGTAACCATCAACTGAAAGGGTACCTTGAACATTTTTTATTTGACAAATGCGGCTTGACCTGTGCTAGATTTATTCTATTGACCGGGATCTCAAACCAGAGTGCAAGATTTAAGTAACGGAGTTTAAATAAAATGGAAAGAAGGACTTATTGGCTCTGGATCCGGCCAATTAATTGCAGTAAATCTTCAAAGATATAGGGCTTGTTCAAACAGCCGCAGAAACCGTATTTTTCATATTCGGCCATTATCGGGTCATTAGCATAACCGCTGGAGACCACTGCCTTGACTTCAGGGTCGTATTCTCGCAACAGCTTGATTGTTTCCCGACCGCCCAGGCCGCCGGGAATGGTCAGGTCGAGAATAACCAGAAAGAATTTCTCCTGCCGATAAGCTGCAAGCGCTTCCCGACCATCGTTTACCGTCACCACATCATAGCCTTGGCTCTGCAGAAACACCGACAATATCTCACAAATCAGTTCTTCATCATCCAGAACCAGGATCCGGCCGCCGGTTTGTAACTTATGGTTCTCAACCATGACATCTTTCTTCGAGTTTGACCGGTGACCATGCAGAGCCGGCAGAAAAACTATGAAATCAGTAAACTTTCCCGGTACGGAAGAGATCGCAACATGCCCGTCATGTTTACCTATAATCGAATGAATTACCGACAAACCTAAACCGCTACCCTCGGGCCGGGTCGTAAAAAACGGATCGAACACTTTTTGTCTTATACCCGAAGCAATACCGTGTCCCTGATCTCTCACTGAAATTCTGATATAAGCCCCCGGCGACAAGGGCAGTGTTGGCATTTCGCCAACCTCAAACTGAATATTTTCAACCGTGATCGAGATGGTTCCACCATCAGACATAGCCTGTACGGCATTGATTACCAGATTCTGGATAACCTGGCTGATCTGACCGGTATCAACCTCAGCCGACCAGAGATCTTCCGCAACATCAACCTCCAGAGCGATATCTGAACCAGACATTACAAATTCGGCAGAATCACAAATAATTTCACCAAGGTCAGCTGTTTTTTTGATCGGTTCACCGCCTTTGGCAAAGGTCAGAAGTTTCTGGGTCAGCTCCGCCGCCCGATGTGATGCTTTAATAGATTTAGTGATATTCTCCCGGGCCCGTTCCGGATCCTTGATCAGGCGCAGCAAGGCAACTTCGAGGTTGCCCATGATCCCGGCCAGAAGATTATTAAAATCGTGCGCGATCCCACCCGCCAGACGGCCAACACTCTCAAGCTTCTTAAATTTCAGCACCTCTTCCTGCAGACGCTCGCGATCACTGATATCACGAAAAACCATGACTCCACCGATAATCTGACTTTTTTCATCTCGAATTGGTGAAGCACTGTCAGCAATCTTAAAGTGCTGGCCCGAACGAGAGAGGAGCACGGTATCCTCGGAAAGCTCAAGCACTATCCCCTTGTTTACCGCCTGGGTCAGAGGATTAACTACCGCCTCCCCTGTTTTCCCGGAAACCAGCTCTAAGACCTCGCTTATCATAAGACCGGCAGCCTCTTTCTGAGACCAACCGGTCAGCTGTTCAGCGACCCGGTTCAGCAACACCACCCGACCGGCAATATCAGTAGTGATTACAGCATCTCCGATACTGCGCAAGGTTACCATCAACTGTTCCCGCTCATCTCGCAGAAGCTGTTCCAGTTTTTTAATGTCTGAGATATCCCGCCAGACAGTAAATAAAATTTTGCGATTTCTAAACGGAATAACCGTCAATGAGACATCAGCCCAAAAATGATGGCCGGTGAAATCCTGATGCAGCCACTCAAAACGATTGGTCCCAACCGAAAATGCCTTGTTGATTTCAAGCTCTGCTTTAACTCTGGAGGAACTCCCATCAGGTTGAAACTCAGGTGAAATCCCTGCGGGATGAATCAGCAGAGCCTCTTTACTCTCGGCTTTAAGCCCCTTAGCTGCCGCCTGATTACAGTCAAAAAATCCGTTTTCATCCAGAAGCAACATGGGATCTGTCGAATGCTCAAAAAGATTCCTGAATTTTGCTTCACTCTCCTTCAAGGCCTTTTCCGACTTCATCCGATCGGTAATATTGACGGCACTGGCTAAAACAGTAACCTCATCACCTTCACCTTCAAGGCGTATCCCGGAGATCTCCAGCCAGAATTCCTGACCCTCTTTATTCACGACGGCAACATCGTAGGCTTGCCCGTCTCCCTGACCTATACGCCGGGTCATAGCATGCTCAAGAACCATCTTCCGGTAATCCTCACGCACAATATCGAGGAAATGCATCTGCAGAAATTCACTGCGGGAGTAACCGGCCAGCTGCACACACTTTCGGTTCACATAAGTAAACTTGCCTTTACTGTCATAGGTGTAGATCATAACCTGAAGATTTTCAGCAAAGTTTTTAAATTTCTCTTCACTTAACCGCAGTGCCTGCTCACTCTCTTTCCGGGCGGTGATATCGATAGCGGTTCCCAGGCTTACCGCCTGGCCATCTATCAAAAATTTCTCCATATGCAACTCAACCCAGATTACTTTGTCACCTTTTACCTGAAGTCTCATATCATAATGAGCAGGAACCCTCTCACCCCGTAGCCGGGCTTGGTTTCTGGAAACTGCCATTTCACGCTCTTCAGGATGAATAATGGCAAAACCCGGCAGACCCATAAGCTCCTTAATACTGTAACCCGACAACTCAGAGGCAAAGGGATTAGCATAGAAAATTTCACCCTTTTCATTCAAAAGATAGATTGCCGCGCGAATATTGTCGGCAAAACCGCGAAAAAGAGATTCACTCTTGCGCAGAGCCTGGTCTGCGGCCACTTTTCTACTGACATCGACGGCATTGATCAAGAGAAAGGGTTCATCCGCAGCTTCGAGTGTGACCCCGTAGATCTCCACCCAGACGGTACTGCCGTCTTTCCTCTTCATCCTATACTCATGAGCCTCAGGAGGCTCATTGTTTCTAGCTCGAACCATGATTCGGGCCATCGCCAGGTCCCGACTCTCTTCATGCACCAGTTCAAGAAGATCTACACCTACAAGTTCCGACTTGGAAAATCCGGAAATATCCGCGCAAGCCTGATTAACGTAAGTGATCTTACCCCGGGAGTTACTGGTTATAACCATAGAGGAGAGTTTTTCCAGCAGCTGTTTCTGGTCTTGTTCATTATTCGATAAAGGCTGGGTGGCGGGACTGTCGGCAGAAGTCTTGCTTCTTTCTATCTTGAGAGCACTGCGCAGGGTTTCATTCTCCAGATACAAAGAAAAAGCCTGCTTCAGCAGTTCATCTTTATCCATTTCCTGCAGACGGCTGATTGACAGATCATCCATAAAAAACCCATATTCCCAGATTAATAATCAACAACAGATACCCGCACCTGTCTGTCCAAAAGACCAGAGAACACCTGACAAATTGAACTATGATTTATTTCCATCTTTTTGTCAAATCAATTCATTGGAGGTAGCTGTCAGGCAGGCAATTTACATGGGCACTTAAATCTTGTGGCCGATGCAAACAGACACAAAAAACTAATCGTTCGGCAACACTTTTTTGTCACGACAGGGGATACAGATATTTTTCCCATCCTGAGAACAGATACGGGTCTCCATCACCGCCTCGCCACACTCTTCGCAAACCAGCGAAGCCAAAATCTTAGCCTTTTCCGGTGCCTCTATCGTAACCGCCTGTAAAGAGACAACCTCAGATTCATCTGCCTTAAGAAGCCATTTGATAAAAACCGGCCGATCAGCTCTGATGGCCGCCGGGATAGATGCCTGATTCAAAACCACCCGCACACCCTGACCGGTTTTACGAGCATAGAAGGTGTAAGCCTGTTTACCGTAATCTTTGAAAATCAGATTACCCTTGCCAAATGTACAGCCACTGATAAACTGCAGGGCATCAACCCCACAGGCGTTGTTTTCAGTAATTGCCACCAGCTCTTCATCTTCAGAACGATACTGGGCCAGGAAATCCATAGCTGCGACTGTCATTCTGTAACCGATGGCCAGCCCCGGGCAACTGTGACCGTGAAAAGCCACCATTTTATCGTAATCGATCAACATCAATCAGGTCTCCTTTTCGATTAAACCTTAAATTAACCAGATGATTCCACATTTACCAATATATATCGGATAACAATTATAGACAAAAACCCGTCAATAAGCTATAAAATTAATCAGTATTGTTTAACTGGGTATCGGTGCTGTACGACCCATATAATCTGGTCACTCAGTGCACGCTTTTTCAGGGGTACTTTACTTAAAAGAGCACCACCTAAAAATGCTGAGCATATCTGGCATAACTTGCATTCATAGTTAGATTATGAGATAATAATTGTTAGTAATCAGTCGTACGCAGCCCATTTAAAACCTGAGAGGAGTTTCATGACAACCCCCATACCCTGTCCCGCTTGCGCGAAACCGGTCAACCCGAAAAGCCGCTACTGCCCCCACTGCGGCCACGAGAACCGAATCGCCGACGCCTCTGTCGATCCCTTCTGCCCACGCTGTAATATTGCTTTGGAACCGCATGATTATCGGCACAACGATGCTATGATCTGCCCGGAATGCTCGGGTCTCTGGTTTGATCGGATTGAATTCAATTACCTGGCCTCTGAACGCGATGTCTATCAGGATCAGAGCCTGCCGAAAAGCTATCAGCGCCCGACCCTGCAGACCGAAGCCGGTTATCTTCCCTGTGTCCGCTGCAACACCCCGATGATGAAAAAAAACTTCCATAATATATCAGGGGTTATGATTGATATCTGCGGTGATCACGGAATCTGGCTTGATGCCGGAGAGATCGAAGCGATCCGTTCATTCATCGCCAACGGCGGCCTTGATAAGTCACAGGATCGTAGCATTGAGCACAACAATTTAGCTATCAAAGAACTTGCCACCCGGGTCCATGAAGTTGAATTCACACAGAGAGTGCTCCACTTTTTTGATTTTAAATATTGGCTGTTCAAGATTTTTTAATTGCAACCGGCCCTCTAGCTCCGAGCCGCCACCTTAACCTGAGTATAAACATTCAAAATGAATAACAAACAGGCTATTCCTTCAGAACTGAGCCAGGCCGCAAATTCACTCAATCAGGTTCTGGCAAAAGTGGTTGACAGTTGCGGCCCTAGCCTCAAAGAGGCGGTCGCGTTAAGCTGCAAGGCTTTGCGAAACGGCAACAAAATTCTCTTTTTCGGTAACGGCGGCAGTGCCACCCAGGCTCAGCATCTGGCAGCTGAATTAATCAACCGTTTTCAGCTTGAGCGCAAACCTCTGGCCGCCCTGGCACTGACTCCTGATGCCGCAGTCATTACCTCGATCGGCAATGACTACTCTTTCACCGAACTTTTCAGTCGTCAGCTTATCGGTCTTGGACAACCCGGTGATATTGCTGTCGCTTTGAGCACCAGCGGAACTTCAGAAAATATTGCCGCCGGCTTAAAGCAGGCCCGAACGCAGGATCTTATCACAATCGGTCTGCTCGGCCGTGATGGCGGTGTCTGTATCGAATTTTGTGATATCAGCCTGCTGGTTCAAGCGACCGAAACCGCCCGAATTCAGGAAGCCCATCTACTTTTAGGACATCTGTTTTGTGAACTGGTTGAAAAAGAGATGGCCGCCAACAGTCATTGAGAGGGTAAAGCGAGATGAAGGAAATTAAGCTGGACAAAAGAAAACTCTCAACCTACGCCCTGGCATCACGACCGAGCAAGGTCAGTGTCAATAATTTTGCCCGGGAACTTAACGGCATGGAAACCGTCACCGGCCTGCTCGATAAACTGCCGGGATTTCTCGCAGCTGATGACCTGAAAAAGGTGATCCGGGCGATCACCTTTGCCCACCGCCAGCAACGTACAATCCTGCTCGGCCTCGGCGCCCATGTCATCAAGGTCGGCCTGACGCCGTTGCTGCTGCAGCTGGTTGAAAAAGGCGTTCTCAACGGTTTCGCCCTGAACGGGGCCGGAATTATTCACGATTTTGAACTGGCCTTGGGCGGACACACCTCGGAAGATGTCGCTGAGGGCATAACCGAAGGCAATTTCGGCATGGCCAAAGAGACTGGCGAGCTCTTAAATCGAGCCATCCTGCTCGGTGACCGTGAAGGCCTCGGTTTAGGCGCCGCTGTTGGCAAAATGATCTGGGAGGAGAAACTGCCGTACCGGGAGATGAGCCTTCTCGGACAATGCTACCGCATGCAGATTCCGACAACCGTACATGTTGCCATCGGCACGGATATTATCCATATGCATGCCGCCGCCGACGGAGCCGCAATCGGCCGCACCAGCCTGAGAGACTTTGACACCTTCTGTTCTATGGTCGCGAGCCTTGAAAGCGGAGTCTATATAAATCTTGGCTCAGCCGTAATCCTGCCTGAAGTTTTCTTGAAAGCAATTTCATTAGTGCGCAATCTCGGCCACCAAATCAACAATCTGACTACGGTTAATATGGATTTCAACCGGCAATACCGATCCTTTGAAAATGTTGTCAAACGCCCGACTCTGGGCACAGGACATGGTTATCAGATTATTGGCCATCATGAAATTATGTTCCCGCTGCTGGTCGCCGGAATTTTAGCCACACTCGAAGAGGAGTAAAGCAAAAATGGATATAGCCAACTATAAAATCGGCATTATCGGCGGCGGCAATATGGGGCGGGCGATTATCAGAGGACTTGCCGAAAGCCTGTCAAGTTCGAAAATAACCGCCTGGGATGCCGACAGTAACTGCCGCGAAAGCCTTGAAAATGATCTACAGGTCACTATTGCTCAGGATAATCGTGAACTGGCAACCGATTGTGACATAATTATTCTTGCTGTCAAACCGCAGATTATCACGCCCGTAGTGACCGAGATCGCCGATATTCTAACGGATAACAAGCTGCTGATCTCGATTGCGGCCGGCGTACCCTGTGAACGACTGGAAAAACCTTTATCAAACAGAGTACCCACCATCCGGATTATGCCCAATACCCCGGCCCTGATCAACCGGGGCATATCCGCAATTGCAGCGGGTCGTGATGCCGGTGAAGAACACCTGGCTATTACTCAGGCAATCTTCTCCTGTCTCGGTGAAACCGTAATTGTTCCGGAAAGTTCGATGGATATGGTAACCGCCGTCTCCGGTAGCGGGCCGGCGTATGTTTTTCTGGTTATCGAAGCCCTGCTTGATGCCGCAGTCGGTATCGGCATGAACCGGGAACTCGCCCGAACTCTGGTTATCGAGACAATTTTAGGCTCCACCGAACTCGTTAAAGAGACCGGCAAACAACCGATGGAGCTGAAAGATATGGTCACATCACCCGGCGGCACCACCATCGCCGGTTTGGCGGAACTGGAGAAAAACGGTCTCCGTCAGGCTTTTAACGCCGCTCTTGCCAGCGCCTGTCAACGGTCGCAAGAATTGGGAAAATAGGTGGCCGGGATTCTGGCTTTAGAAAAGCAAAATACTGACTTTGGTAACAAATAACTAACTATAATTATAATTTATTAGAGATAATGGATAAATTAATCAGGAAAATTGAGCAGCTAAAAAGTGAGCGCCAGGCGGTTATCCTAGCGCACAATTATGAACCTCCGGAAATTCAGGATATTGCGGACATTGTCGGTGATTCACTGGGTCTCAGTATTGACGCGGCTAAACTTGACAATCCCGTAATCGTTTTCTGCGGCGTCAGTTTTATGGCTGAAAGTGCGGCAATTTTAGCGCCGGATAAACAGGTTCTCCTGCCACGATTAAATTGTGGTTGCGGCCTGGCCGATATGGCGAATGCAGCCGCATTAAGAAAAATACGGGGCAAACACCCCGATGCTGTGGTTGTCACTTACGTCAACTCTTCGGCGGCGGTTAAAGCGGAAAGCGATATCTGCTGCACTTCAGGTAATGCCGTAAATGTTGTCAGATCGATTCCCAAGGATAAGGATATTATCTTTGTCCCTGATCGTAATCTCGGCGCCTATGTCCAGACCCAGACCGGCCGGAAGATGATTTTATGGGATGGCGCCTGCCCGATTCACGATGTTATTTCCGCCGACGATATCACAACGGCCCGGGCAGCTTATCCTGACGCTCTGGCTATCGTCCACCCTGAATGCAAACCTGAGGTTGTGGCAATGGCGGACAGTGTCTGCAGTACCGGCGGTATGTTCGACTTTGTTGCCGGCACCAACCATAAAGAATTTATTGTCGTTACTGAAGAAGGGATGCTCTATCCCTTACGCCAGGCTCACCCAGATCGAACCTTCTATCCGGTTAAAAAAGGTGGCATGATCTGCCCCGACATGAAAATGATCTCACTTGATGATGTCTGCACCAGCCTGGAAAAGATGGAGTACATCATTACTGTAAACCCGGAAACCGCCACCAAGGCCCGACTCGCCCTGGAGAGGATGCTGACTGTCCCGCGCAATTGAAACCTTTATAAATTTAGCAACTTACCAAAATTCCCCTGGATACAGACAACACCCGCACCAGAAGCAAAAAAAACCCGCTCAAATTATATTTTAAGCGGGCTTTTTGGGGGACTAATTTCTATTACAAATCAGTAGTTTTCTCCCAGCAACTCAAAATGGGCCTGAGCATGGTCACAAGCGGGACAAACTTCCGGAGCCTCGCTGCCGCTGTGGAGATAGCCGCAATTACGGCAGCGCCAGACAACTTCGCCGTCACGTTTGAAAACTTTACCGGCTTCAATATTTGCGGCCAAATCAAGAAAGCGTTTTTCATGCTGCTTTTCAGCCACGGCAATCGCGGTAAAAATTTCGGCGATATCATCAAAACCCTCTTCTTTGGCAATCACCGCAAATTCCGGATACATCTCGGTATGCTCATGGTTTTCACCGGCAGCTGAACCTTTAAGATTCTCCAGAGTTGATGCAACCACGCCGGCCGGGAACGAGCCGCAGACTTCAACTTCACCACCCTCCAGCAACTTAAACAGACGCTTGGCGTGCTCTTTCTCCTGATCTGCGGTTTCGGCAAATATTTCAGAAATCTGCACAAAACCCTCTTTTTTAGCTTTGCTGGCAAAATAGGTGTAGCGGTTCCGCGCCTGACTCTCACCGGCAAAAGCGGCAAGAATATTTTTTTCTGTTTTACTTCCTTTTAATTCGGCCATCATATCCTCCTCCATTATTCAGGTTAAAAATTTTACTGTTTATTTCAGATAAAGTTCATCATATTAATCTTCATACACGAAATGCAGCCCGGCGTCAACCTTAATCAGACAAAATCAACCCGACAATTTTTACTTGCATCGTCAGTAAAATCACTCTATATCGTTTTATCAAATACCATAAACCATGACCAGAGACCGAATTCCTATGGATAAAATAAGGCAATTTTTCAAAAGAGACCGCTTTGCGAAACATAATGATATTACCCTCCTTGAAATTAGTCCCGGCTACGCCAAGGCTGAATTAATTATCAGCGACAAACATCTCAACGGGGTTGACATTACCCACGGCGGCGCAATTTTCACTCTCGCCGATCTTGCTTTTGCCGTCGCTTCAAATTCGCATGGCACGGTTGCCGTCGGGGTCAGCGCTACTATCTCCTACCTCAAGGCAACCAGTAAAGGAACACTCACAGCCGAAGCCAAAGAGGTTGCCTTGAATCCCAAACTGGCGACCTATCAGGTCGAAGTCCGTGATGCAGGCAAAGACCTGGTTGCTATTTTCCAGGGAACCGTTTATCGCAAAAAACAGGCCCTTGCCTTATGAGTAATTAGTTAAATTTAGTTTTTTATTTAATTTCCGGTAATTCAGCAAACTCAATTCCCAGTGCCAGAGCCACTCCTTTACCGTAATCCGGGTCAGCCTTCATACAGTTTCCGATATGCCGCAGCTGAATTGGTTTTGGAGCATCACCGATTGACCGGGCCGTATTCGCAAACAGCAGCTCCTGCTGCTCTTTGCTCATCAGGCGAAACAGTTGACCGGGCTGCGAGTAGTAGTCATCATCTTCCTTGTGATTCCAATGATCGGCCGCTCCCTCTAGACTCAATGGCGGTTCGGCAAACTCGGCCTGCTCCTGCCACTGGCCATAACTGTTCGGCTCATAGCCCAAGGTTGAGCCGTGATTTCCGTCAACCCGCATGGCCCCGTCACGATGGTAGATGTGAAATGGACAACGGGCAGCATTGACCGGAATCAGGTGGTGGTTGACCCCAAGCCGGTAACGCTGGGCGTCGCCATAAGAAAAGAGACGGCCTTGCAGCATTTTATCCGGCGAAAAACCGATTCCGGGAACCACATTCGCAGGATTGAAAGCCGCCTGTTCGACCTCGGCAAAATAGTTTTCCGGGTTGCGGTTGAGTTCAAGCACCCCGACTTCAATCAGAGGATAATCCTTGTGGGGCCAGACTTTACTTAAATCAAAAGGGTTATAGGGGCAGGTAGCGGCCTCTTTTTCCGGCATCACCTGAACAAACATGGTCCAGCGCGGAAAATCTCCTCCCTCGATATTCTCATAGAGATCACGCTGGTGACTCTCACGGCACTTGCCAATCATCATTTCCGATTCCTGATCAGTCAAGTTGCGGATTCCCTGCTGCGTCCGAAAATGAAATTTAACCCAGTAGCGTTCGCTGTCGGCATTAATCAGGCTGAAGGTGTGACTGCCGAAACCGTGCATATGACGATATGAAGCGGGAATGCCCCGGTCGCTCATGACAATCGTGACCTGATGCAATGCTTCCGGCAATGAGCTCCAGAAATCCCAGTTATTCAGGGCGCTGCGGAGATTGGTGCGCGGATCCCGTTTAACCGCATGATTAAGATCGGGGAATTTAAGCGGGTCGCGAAGAAAGAAGACCGGAGTGTTGTTGCCGACCAGATCCCAATTGCCCTCTTCGGTATAAAATTTAACCGCAAAGCCCCGGATATCTCGCTCCGCATCCGCGGCCCCGCGCTCACCGGCAACTGTGGAAAAGCGAGTGAAAAGTTCAGTTTTCTTACCAATCTCCGAAAAAATTTTGGCCCGGGAATAGCGGGTAATGTCATGGGTTACGGTAAAGGTACCGTAGGCCCCCGATCCCTTGGCATGCATCCGCCGCTCGGGAATAACTTCACGGTCAAAATGGGCCAGCTTTTCCAGGAACCAGACATCCTGCAATAACATCGGCCCGCGCGGACCGGCGGTCATAATATTCTGATTATCGACAACCGGTGCACCCGAATTGGTGGTAAGTTTTTTTGATTCATTCATCTGCGGTCTCCTTTGGTTTAGTTTGCAATCGTTGACATTTTCGGCTGGTCTTAAAATTGTAAAAGCAACCCACCATTTTCCAAAACTTTATTTTTTTATAAACTTTACTACATAGTAATTTTTATTATTATAAGGCAAAAAAAAGCGCGAACTTTTTTCTAATTTATTGCAATCAATTCTGCAGGCACTTATCACAGATACCATGTAGCACCACATTTTTATGCTGGATCTTACCCCACCCGGTAACCGCTTCCGGCAGATTTGACTCATCAAAAACCCGCCACTGGAAATCGATTATCTCCTTACACTTATCACAGATCAGGTGATGGTGCTGCAGCATCTGAGCTTCAAATCGCGCCTGGCTCTCCGCAGTCTGGACTTTACGAATCAAACCATGACTCTCAAATGTCGTCAACGTCCGATAGATGGTATCCAGTGAAATCGTCGGCATCCGTTTTTTTAAACGCTGATAAACAGTCTCTGCGGAGGGATGATCTAAGGCCACCGCCAGTTCATGATAAATCTCCAGGCGCTGATGCGTAAGTTTAAGACCCGCAGCTTTACAGGCAGATTCAAAATCATCTAGTTTTTCCTGAAGTGACATCTTTTCTTCGTACTGGTTGAGCACTGACCACCTTCCATATCAAATAAGATTAATTACTAACTAATAAATATACTAATCAGAATAAAACGTCAAGCTCTTTTTAAGATCATTTCAAATAACGAAAAAAAATCATGCACGAATCAAGCTATTTTATTGACATCAACGTCAACAAACATTATCCAAAGATATAGTGTATGTAAAACCATTCATTTTTAATCGTCCAAGCCATTTTTAATGTCACGGATACCATCAAGGAGAGATAGAGTGGCAAATAAAGTTATAATCTGTGCCGCCATTACCGGGGCAATTCATACACCAACCATGTCCCGCTATCTTCCAATCACCCCGGCAGAAATCGCGCAAAATGCCATTGATGCCGCGACAGCCGGGGCGGCAACGGTTCATATTCATGCCCGTAACCCTGAAAATGGCATGCCCAGCTCAGATCTCGACCTATTTAAAGATATCATCGCCAGAATAAAGTCTGAATCAGACGCAATAATCTGTGTCACCACCGGCGGTGGCTACGGCATGAGTGTTGAAGAGCGGGTGGCAGTGGTTCCTGAGACCCGCCCCGAACTGGCTTCATTTAATATGGGATCGATGAATTTCAGCCTCTTTCCACTAGCCGAACGCTACAAGGAGTGGAAATATGACTGGGAGAAAAATCTGCTGGAAGCTTCCAAAGCCTTTGTTTTTCAAAATTCATTCGCCGACCTTGAAAAAATCTGCCAAACCATGCTTGAGAACGGCACCAAACCGGAGCTGGAAATCTATGATGTCGGCCATCTCCATAATGCCGCCTTTCTGCTCTCTAAAAAACTCCTGAAACCACCGCTTCATCTCCAGTTCGTTATGGGAATTTTAGGAGGAATTCAACCATCAATCCCCCATCTTATCCATATGAAACAGACCGCGGATCAACTTTTCGGCATGGGAAATTACCAGTGGTCAGCCTTCGGTTCCGGGGCGATGGCATATCCGATCTGTACGACCGCGGCCCTGCTCGGCGGAAACTGCCGGGTCGGTCTGGAGGATTCTCTCTATCTTTCCAAAGGGGTGCTGGCAAAAAACAATGCTGAACTTGTCGAAAAAATGGTGCGCATAATCCGCGAGTTTTCGCTTGAGCCCGCCACTCCGGATGAAGCCCGGCAGATACTGGGAATCAAAAAAACATGAAATCTGCACCCGATAAAGTTACAACCCTTAAAAATGCAGTCAGTTCACTGGTTCCGGACGGCTGCCATTTGAGTATCGGCGGTTTTACAATCAACCGCAATCCAATGGCGGCAGTCTATGAAATTATCCGCCAACGCAAAAAAGATCTGCACCTCTATGCTCACTCCAACGGTCAGGGGGTCGATGAGCTCATTGGCGCCGGGTGCGTTAAACGACTGGAGATAGCCTATGCCGGCAGCGGCCGTTTCGCCCCGACCTGTGTACGTTTCCGTAAGGCAATCGAGAGTGGCCAACTTAAAGTCGAAGACTACTCCAACTACCAGATGACCTTGCGCTTTATGGCCGGGGCTATGGGAGTTCCATTTCTGCCAACCCGCTCAGGTCTGGGAACCGATATCATAAAAAAGTGGGGTTTTTCCGAAGAACTGCGACAAGCTGAAACAAAAATACCGGAGCAAAAACTTGTAACCATCAACAACCCGTTTGGCAGCTGGGGAGAGGCGCCGAAACTGGTTCTGGTACCCGCCATCAACCCCGATGTCACCATCATCCATGTCCAGCAGGCTGATAAGCGCGGTACCGCCCGAATTCAGGGCCTGACTTTTGCCGATGTTGAGCAGGCTAAAGCCTGCCGCCATTTAATCATAACCTGCGAAGAGCTGGTAACCGAAGAGTTCTTAAGGAAGGAGCCGGATCGCAACCAGATTCCTTTTATCAACGTCGATGCGGTAATCCATATACCCTGGGGAGCCTACCCCACCGCCTGTTTCAGACATTACGATTATGATCCTGTGTACTTAAATGATTATCGAATTGCCGCCGGAGATGAGTCCAGGTACCAAACTTATCTTAAGGAAAAAATTTTTGACATAAAAGATCATCAAGAGCTGATTAAACAGACAGCATCAGAGCATCTTAAAGATTTGATTGCCAACCCTGAAACCGGTTACGCTAACGGTCTTGAACGGGGTGGAGAATAACCAAGTATGGCTGACAAAGATAATCAGGATTACAGCTCTAAGGAGATGATGGCGATTGCGGCCGCACGTGAGGTCAAAAACGGGGATATTGTCTTTTGCGGTACCGGAATCTCAATGCTGGCGGCCATGGCCGCAAAAAATATTAACGCCCCGTTGAGTACCATCTTCTTCGAAACCGGAGCCATTGACGCAAAACTTGAAGAGCTGCCGCTCGCAGTCGCCGACTCACGGGTAATGTACGGAACCGCTGTCAACGGAGGCCTGGCCGAAGCTTTCGCGACGATGCAGAACCGTTTCACCGGCAGCCGGGTTGTCGGCATCCTGGGCGCGGCCCAGATCGATATCTACGGTAATCTTAATTCGACCGCAATCGGTGACTACCAGCAGCCGGATGTCCGTTTCTCCGGCAGCGGCGGCGCCTGCGATGTCGCCAGCTTTGTCAATCGCACCATAATTTTCATGCAGCACGAAAAACGCAAATTTGTCAAAAAGCTCGACTATTTCACCAGTCCGGGCTGGATTGACGGCCCCAGCGGCCGCCAAAAAACCGGCCTCGGACCGGGCGGGCCGGAGGCAGTCATAACCAACCTGGGAATTTTACGTTTCGACCAAACAAGTAGAAAAATGTATCTGGCGGCCTGCTATCCCGGCATCACTCCGGAAAAGATACAACAGGAGACCGGTTTTGCCATTGATTTAAGCCGGGCTGTAGAGTTTTCCCCACCAACCATTAAGGAACTCAAGATCTTGCGTGAACGCTGCGACCCGCAGGGATTGATTTTAAATTAACCTTGGTTTAATTCAAGATTTTCCGCGACCGACTCTGTAGATTTTGAAATATCCCGACCCTGACTATCTGTGTTCAATTAATCCTGACTGAATCACATCTGTCAAAACAGGATCACAAAGAAGTGTTTTCACTTTTGCAACTTGACTTATCATCCAGATTAAAGGTATTGATTAAGCTAGTTCTGCCAATCTAAAGCATCTTCCAGACAACCACCATCCCACTGGTCAATCATGATGGCGTCGTAAAAAGTCCGATCTACTGCGTTATTGCGGCTCTCCAGCCGCTCGACATACTATATGTATGGTCTCGCGTCTGGAGAGACCACAATATCTTGTATATCGAAATTTTTACTTAGCCATCCCGAGACTTTTTACGAGAGCATCAATCATGCGTCTATTATTCACTTTTTGCACAACCATTTTCAGACTTCTCTGGC
>JAOZQE010000200.1 GCA_029932385.1 bacterium
CGTACTAAAGCTCAAAATGAAAAAGAGAAACCAGAAGGCTTTTTTCATGTACTCTAATGCCTTTGTCTCATCACTGTTTTTAAGATAACGTGAGACCTTTGGAAACAGAGCAATAGAAGTTGCAATGGCAAAGAGAGCCAGTGGAAGTTGAAAAATTCGGTTAGCGTAGTAGAGGTAACTGATGTCACCAACACTTAAAAATGAGGCTAACCATGTGTCAAGAAATGCTGCAAACTGTGCAGTTGAATTTCCCCATACAGCAGGTAAAAACTGCTGTTGAAACTTTGTAGTTTCTGCTTTAATGGTGTGAACTTTTTGTTGGTAATATTTGATGCCACCAGCAAACAGAGGAATAAGTCGAAGCTTATAGATAGCAATGAGATGCACAAGTAGTTGCAGTAAGCCTCCAATGACAACCCCATAACTTAAATACTCTACAATAATAGCTTCTTGCAGGCCTTGTGAGATTAGCAGTGCACCAATAAGAGAAATATTTAATAGACCTGTACCATAAGCAGTTGTTGCAAAATGATGTTTGTACTGTAAAAAAGTACTAAAATAGGTAACTAAAAAAATAAGTGGCAGATAGAAAAAGTTAATGGCAACATAAGGGGCTGCAAGCTCAATAGTCTGAGCATCAAAACCTAAGGCAATAGCTTTAGATGCAGCATAAGGAAATAGGTTTACTAGTAGGGTCAAAAGCATAATAATAAAGAAAAAAACTAAAAGAATATGAATAGAAAAAACAGCCTTATGTCGTGAACGGGTAAAAGAGGGTAAAAAAACTTGGGTAAAAGCACCTTCAGCAAAGATACGGCGAAAGAGATTTGGAAGTTTAAAAGCAATAAAAAAGATGTCAGTGTAAATATTTGCCCCAAGAATTGAAGCAGTGAGTAAATCACGTCCAAGACCCAATATTCGGGAAAATAAAATACCAAAACTGTTAGTAAATATAGCTTTAAACATAAATTGTCTGTCTTTTTACGTAATTTTAACCAATTTGTGATTAAAATATAGTTCTAAAATGTAACAAGGTACAAAATGGCACTTTTTGGTGATAAAAAAAAGCAAGAGACACAAGAGTTAAAAGAGATTCGACCTGTCATTGTTAGAACAAGTAATGTGGCAAAAGAACTCTTAGGAGTCTCTGCTAACTATAAACTACCTGTATCATCATTTGACTTTACCTTATTGAGTGTTCAGACCTTTACTAAACTGCTTGTAGATGGTAAAGAAGAAGAGTGGGAAGAGTTAACCTCTGAGGAGGTCTTTGAACTTCATAGTGAAACTATTATGTTAAATAAAGAGTTTGAGATAAAACAGGTCTATGAGGTTGAGATATTTTCTAAAGAGAATGTTGAGACTAAACTCTCAAAGTTACAGATGTCAGTTGGTGCAAATTCACAGCTTACAAAAGTTTACCTAACGATTAAAGCAGGTTCAGAACTCACCTATTATGATGACCTTGAAAAAGATCTGCTTTTTGAAATTCAGAAACGAAAACTTCGGGCAAGTCTAACCCTTAATATTTTTGATGAAGTGATGCGTTCAGAACTTAGTAATATTATTGCTAAGGTAAGAGTAGCTGGTACTTTAGTCTTTGAGAAAAAAGATGTTTTCCTGATTTCAGAAGGTCTAGAACCTGTAAACACCATTGATGACAAGCTTATTTTACACTATGAAAAAAAGTTAGAAAATGAACAAGAGGGTGATAAAGTTGATTACTCAAAACGGGGTTATCTTCTTAGTACAACACCAGGTGAAATGCTTATTGAATATATTAAACCTAAGCCAGGGGAGAGTGGACGAAACTGTAGAGGGCAGTTCATAGAGCCTAAAGAGCCCGTTGCAAAATATGAACCAAACTTTAATGTTACTGATAAAATCAAGGTCGTAGTAGGTGATGATAATATTACCTATTTAGCTCAAGATGGTGGGTATATTACCTTTGAAGGTGGTACCTATGATATTCGTCAAGACATTGACGTAGCAGAGATTAGTTTTAAGACAACCGGTTCTATTGAGAGTGAACTTGATGCGGATGTTTCCATAAATGTTAAAGAAAAAGATGTCTTAAAAGATGCCATTGGTATGGGAATGGATGTTGAGGTGAATGAAATTTACATTGAAGGAAATGTTGGTCCCAATGCAACAGTAAAAGCCAATAAGGCAACTGTTGAAGGGCAAACCCATAAGAGTTCAAAAATTTATGCTGATGAGGCTCAAATTAATATTCATAAGGGTTATATTAGTGGGGGTGATATTCGTATTACCCGACTAGAACACGGTGTTGTAGAAGCACAAAAAGTGACCATTTCTCAGGCAATGGGTGGAAAAATTATTGCTAATGAGGTTGTTATTGAAATTTTAGCCTCACATGTCACTATACAAGCAGCCCATAAAATTGAGATTAATCGTCTTAAAGGTGAAGAGAATAAACTCATTATCGACCCTGTTATTATGAAGAAAGCTCATAGTTCATTAGAAAACAGTGAAGAGAAGATGAAAGAGGCAAAAAATCACATTAGAGAAGTTGAAAAAGAGGTTAAGCAGCATAGTAAAAAGCTTCAAGATAATGCGCACTCTTTTAATGAGATTAAAAAACTTTTGGCGGGTTATAAAAAGAAGGGCATTAAGATGCCAACTGCCTTTGTTAAAAAATACCGACAGTTTAAGGCTATGTTTGAACATTTAGAGAGTTTAAAAGATGAGCTTAAAGAAAAAAATGATCGTTATGATCTGCTTTCTCAAACGCATAG
>JAOZQE010000201.1 GCA_029932385.1 bacterium
AACTATTCTACTGAAGAAAAGAGAAGAGTTGATTGGACTATCGGGGTTGGTTATGGAGATGACCTGGATAAAGTGCGCCAGATTATAAAAAAACTGTGTGACAATGATGCCAGGATACTGAAAGATCCAGAGGTTTTTATAGCGGTATCGGAACTTGCCGATAACTCCGTAAATTTCACTGTCCGGGCATGGGTTAAAGCTGAAGATTACTGGGGAGTTCTCTTTGATATGAATGAAAATGTCTACAAAACATTTAACGAAGAAAATGTAAATATTCCCTATCCGCAAATGGATGTCCATATTCAGAAATAAATGTGTATAGTCTGGAATTTAGACTCTAAGATCAAAACTGGCGGCGCGGCAATTTCATACCAAGACTGATATTGGGCGTTAATTTTTTTCTACTGTTTTACGTAGATCATTCCCGCCAAATCCGCACAACCTTTTTTCCCGGAGCTTAAAGTCCATGTCACATACTGAAAGTAATTCTTTGAAATCTATTTTCTTTGCCCTTGGCGCAAATTCAGCCATCTTTATAGCCAAACTTGCGGCAGCACTGATCACCGGATCCGGGGCCATGATGGCTGAAGCCATCCACTCACTGGCGGATACCGGCAATCAGCTTTTACTGCTGGTAGGATTAAAACAGTCCCGCCGGCCGCCGACCCCGGATTACCCATTGGGTTTCGGCAAATCAATCTACTTCTGGTCTTTCATCGTAGCCCTGATCATGTTCAGCCTCGGCGGGATGTTTTCCATCTATGAAGGGGTTCATAAACTGCAGCATCCCGAGCCCCTTGCCAGCCCCTGGTTGGCAGTGGGCGTACTCCTGTTTTCAATTACGGCGGAGTCGGTTTCACTCTGGGGATGTCTTAGAGAAATCAACAAAGTACGCGGGAGCCGCAGCCTGTTTACATGGTTTCGTGAAAGCCGACAGAGTGAATTACTGGTTGTTTTTGGAGAGGATGCGGCCGCCCTTCTCGGCTTGACCTTTGCATTGGCCGCAATCGGCTTAACTATGATCACCGGCAACCCCATGTATGATGCCATGGGCTCCATTGTCATCGGCGGTCTGCTCATTATTGTCGCCGTCGGCATCGGCATTGAAGTAAAAAGTCTCCTCATTGGACAGGGCGTTGAACCCGCCTTAAAGAGAGAGATGGTGGCAGCTCTGGAAGAGGAAGAAAAAGTGAATGAAGTACTTAATCTCCTCACCTTTCAGTTGGGAAAAGATGTAATGGTAGCGGTCAAGGCCAGAATGCAAAACTGTGCCACTGCAAATGACATGGTGGATGCCATAAATGCTTGTGAAGCGCGTTTCAAGAGCCGTTTTCCAGAAACCATGTGGCTCTTCTTTGAACCTGACAATGAGAAGTAAAAGCTTGCCCGGGTAATCCAGAACAAGCAGCAATAGAACCCGAAAAATCAAACCCTCTGCTTAAAAAAAATGGGGCGCGACAATTAATATTGTCGCGCCCCATCTGCTAGATTATTCCTGGTTGACTGAAGCTTATTTTACCGGCTTCAACTCAACTCTGCGGTTTTTAGCACGTCCTTCTTTGGTAGCGTTGTCAGCAACCGGCTGAGCCTCGCCAAAACCTTTGGCTGTAAGCCGGCTGGCATCAACACCGTTATCAACGAAATATTTCATAACGGCATTAGCCCGTCTTTCAGAAAGCCCTAAATTGTAATCTTCGGGACCGGTACTATCGGTATAGCCGTCGACTTCAACCTTGAGACCCTGATTTTCCCCAATCACAATAACTGCTTCAGTAAGCATATTAAAAGCCTGAGGATCGATAACCGTGCTGTCAAAACCAAACAGTACAGTGGCGTCGTAGGTCCAGCATCCTCTCACGTCAACCGTGGCACCTTTAGGTGTATTCGGACATTTGTCACGAGAGTCAATGACACCGTCGCCATCACTGTCGTTTGCTACTGGGGCTGCGGCAACCGGTTTAGGCGCGGGTGCAGATTTCTTGGTCAGGAAGATACCTTCGACGAAAGCAGCCAGTTTGCCAGAAGCAGCCAGGTCATTGGCAGTCGTTGCGAAACCACAGGTTCCGGCAGCGGCAATCTGCGCCATAACTTTTTTTCCAACCGGACTGTCATCAAGCAGGATTGTGTAGATGCAAAGCCTGTCACCAAACTGTTTTTTCAGCGCGGCAGCCGCATTTACCGGAACCTTATCCATCAAATCACCATCACTGATAACGATCACAGCAATGGAACCCTGGCTGGATTTGAGGCTCTTGCCGGCAGCTGTCAAAGCATCTGCCAGAGGCACGTTACTACCACCGACGGGATTCTTAACCGCATCAATAGAACCGCCTAACCCAGTAGTTGAGTATCGAGCCGGCCCAAAATCAGTATAAACTTTGTTTCTCGGACCAAAGGTCAGCAACTGGGCATTATAACCCAATTCCGGCAGGGACTCATTAATAGCACTCAGCAACTCTTTGCTGATATCAAGTTTTGGTTTTGCTCCATATTTTTCAGACATCGAAGTGGAGTTATCCATTACTATGACGAAATTGTTGACTTTGGCGGCATAATTATTCGCATTAAATTTGTACGGGGCAAAAGAGGGCGCTGATTTCTGTACCGGCTGACCCGCGCAACTAATCAGAAAAAAACCGATTGTTGCCAAAAGTGCTAACGTTAAAAGATTTCTTTTCATAACT
>JAOZQE010000071.1 GCA_029932385.1 bacterium
TTTTTTCTCGGCTTTTTCGGCATCGGCGGCGATTTTTCTTAAGACAAAATCTTCAAACTCATTCAATGCCGTTTGTAAATATTCCATCATAGGACTAAGATCCAGTACCGCTTTTTTCATAGCAATAAATTGAAAAAAGATACTTCCGGCATAGGAGTAAGAGGTGATATTTAGGCCGATACCGGCCGAGAGAGCGCTTAAGGGGTAGAGTTCCTCAATCTTTGCTTCAAACCGGTAGCGTGCCTCGCGCGGCCCTAAGACATTAGAGTAGAGAAAATTTCCTAGAGGAGAGATCGTGCCGGTCAGTTTCAGGCTTTCACCGGCAAGGGCGACTCCTACCATCATAATAGTGTTTGCCAGAGTCTCTTCCCCGGAGTCCTCGCGGGCAACTTTCTGAGCTTGTGTCTGTTGAACAATTGCGCGCAGCCGATCCGGGAAGCTGTCATCTCTGTTTCCGAGTTTGACCGGTAGAGCCGCGACGCTGTTTGATTCGGATGTGTCTAATACTTCAGTTCGCAGCGCCATCGGCATCACAGCGACCAGGGGTTTATCTATGTCGTCACCTATATCGGCCAGAAACTTACGGACAGCAACATCAAGTGCGGTTAACAGGAGATCATTAACGGAGACCCCGCAGGCCTTGGCTAAACCCTTGACCTGTTCCACTGGTACATGACCGAAAAACAGAGAGCGAGCCGGATCGACACTTCTATCCAGGCTCGTTGGCTGGGCTGAGAAAGGCAGTGTCATCTTGGATCTTAATTTATCCTTGCTCTTAAATAGTACACTCTTGCCGGTGTGGATTACGGACTTAGTGATGTTTTTTGTCAATGTGCCGGAATCGAGCAGGCCTTTGAAGAGACCTCGGGCGGTTTCGATCGGATTTTCCGCTATCTTCGGCTCAGTCCAGCCCGTGGGTAGCTCCCATAGTGCCTTGCCAGCCTCAGGGCCGGGGGTTATCGCCGAATTGCGGTAGAAGAGGGTGGTTGCCATCATTCCATCCATGATTGCATGGTGAACCTTAGTGTAGACTGCAAATCGTTCACCGCCTTCCAGACCTTCGATTACATGGCACTCCCACAGGGGACGGCTGCGTTTAATCATCGTCTCATGGAGTTCCCGGATCAGTTCTGTGAGCTGTTGGCGGGTTCCCGGCTTGGACATTTTATGGTAGAGTATATGGTCTTTCATGTCTATCGACGATGCTACACGCCATTGTGGAATAGGAATGGAACCGGAGGGTATGCCGGGGACGAAACCGACCAGGTTGGGTAATTTCGCCTTAATCTTGTAATTAAACGGTGGGCACGGTTTACGTTCGCGCAGTTTGGCCGCAAATTTCTTTACATAGTCGGCAGGTGCTTTTTCGGGTGGTCGCATGATTTCGAGTGATGCAATATGAAGTGGATTCTTTTTACTTTCAATCAGTAAAAAACCATAGTCCAATGGTGGAATCTGCGACATAGCTTCCTTCCCCATACTTCAATGTTATGTAACGACCAATATTTTCCCTAATATAATCGAGTAGAAATGTAAAGTAGTTTATCTTGTGTTGGGCGTTGTAAAAGAGCTTGTCCGGCCTTGTTATCGTTGAACAATAGATATTTTTTTGCGGTGTAGAAAAATACTTGACAGACGCCGCTGTTGTGATTATATATTCTGCAATACAGAATGAATCTGGTGGAGGCTTCTCCGGATGGCAAGGTTAAATCACCTTGATAAAAAACAGATTTGAAGATACATAAGTAAAACAGTAGTGGTTAATCTTCAGCCTGAATTGTTTTGGAGAGATATAATGGTTAGTTTAAAAGCAAGTTTGTTTAACGCTCTGTTGCGGTCGACCATCAAGAAGAGCTGGAAACCGGACATGGATGTTGCCGCAATGCGTCGGAGTATGTCGATGGCGGTGGTTCTTTTTCGGCAATCCGTCGAGTTTTCGACTCTGGCCGGGCCGGGCGGTACTATCGATCGGGTAGCGGTTGGCGACCCCGAAGATAAGCCATTGACACTGCTCTATCTCCATGGCGGAGCTTTTTGCTGGCATAGCCCAGCCCTCTACCGGAGTTTTGTCACCCGGATATGTGAGCAGATCGGTGCTTCCGGATACATAGTTGATTATCGTCTGGCTCCCGAACATAAGTTCCCGGCGGGCGTGAATGATTGTCTCGAAACTTATCGATGGTTGCTCGAACAGCCCGGTATTGACCCGAGCCGGCTGGTACTTGCCGGCGATTCGGCCGGGGGATCTCTGGTTATGACAACCCTGATGCAGGCGCGGGATCAGGGGCTGGCGATGCCGGCGTGTGCGACCCTTTTTTCTCCGCTTACCGATGCCACCGGGAGTGGCTCTTCGATTGAAGAGAATCGGGCGTATGACGCGATTTTTACGCACGAAGCTCTGGAGATGGTTTTGAAGTGGTATCTGTCGGAATCCTGCAATCCGGCCGACCCGCTGATTTCTCCTCTGTTTGGCGATCTGCAGGGGCTTCCACCGATGTTGTTTCAGGTGGGTAGTACCGAGATGCTGCGTGATGATTCGACCCGTATGGTTGATAATCTCATTAAAGCCGGCGGTGTGGCAGAGCTCCAGATCTGGAGCGATTTGCCGCACGTTTTTCAAGTGAACCACTGGCTTATGGAAAGTGATCAGGCGCTGCGGCAACTGGCCGCATTTGTCAGTAAATATACAGCGGTATCACCTGAAAAGAGTGAACCAGGTTCCTGCAAAACAACTTCTGATCTTGAAACTAATTGAACCGTACAAAGGAGATACCAGCTATGAAGTTTACGATTGAGGTCGATGCTACCCCTAAAGAAGTCCGTGAATCATTAGGTTTGCCTGATATTTCAGGAATTCAGGACAGGATTCTTGAGCGGATCGAAGAGAAGGTGATGGCAACCATTGAAACGTATGATCCGGTTAAACTCTTAAAGATGTTTGTGCCGGAGGAGGGGACGCGTATCTTAAGCGGGCTCCAGAAAACTGTTTTTGAGGGAGTTTTAGGCGGTCGCAAAAGTAAACGTAAGCAAGATAGTAAAAAAGATAAAAAATCTACCTGAATATTGAGCCCAGATGAAATCATCTCTTGATGGAGCCCAAGTTCGCCTTATTGTAAATGGCCAGGCGCAGATTAGCGGCAAGCTTAAAAGGTCATTGAAAAGGGCAACTCGGGATTTGGGGCGGCAGAATGTGACTGTTGAAACTATGGTTACTGACTCGCCGCTTGCTGCCGAAGAACTTGCTGCAGAAGCCTGCTATAAAGACTATGCTGCGGTGGTTGCCGTTGGTGGTGACGGAACTCTGCATCAGGTTATAAACGGGGTGATGCAGCAGCGTCGGGGGATCCGTTCTGAGATTGTGGTCGGAGTGATTCCGGCGGGCACCGCCAACGACTTTGCTACAGGTCTGGGCATTGAAAAGTGTGATGCTTACCAGACGCTTATGGCACTTAATTCTGAATCGGTACGCTGGCTTGATCTTGGCAAAGTTGAATCACGTTATTTTATTAACTTTGCCTCCGGTGGTTTCGGTGCCGAAGCCACTCGGGGGTCATCTGCATTGATGAAAACGCTCTATGGCGCGGAGGCTTATGCTCTTAACGGGGTGCGGCGCATGCTGGATTCATCAGCCTGCCGGGGCACCTTCAAAAGTAAAGACTGGCAGTGGGAGGGGCGCTTTTTGACCTTTGCTATCGGTAATGGTTCTCAAGCCGGTGGCGGTTGCGTGATGTGTTCCAAAGCGCAATTGGATGACGGAGAACTCGATCTCTGTATTATACCTGCTCATGTTGAGATCCGTAAATTACTCTACTCCTGGGTTAACGGACCGGTTTCTACAGTTAAGAACTTACTCTTGATGCGCAATCCCTTACGCTACGGAGTGATCAGCTACCTGCTTGAATATTACAAGAAAGTGATCGTTAGAAAACGGGTTTCAGCCCTCGATATTCAGCTTGAGCATGCCCTGCCGTTGAGTCTCGATGGTGAAACAAGCGGAGCTTTGGACAAGTTTAGAGTAAGAGTCCTGCCGCACCAGATCAGGTTTCTGGCGTGACAGGTCTGATGATAACATCTAACACAGCTACAGCTACATTTTTCAAAACGTAGGGTTGAAACCAGCAGGGTGTCTTGAGAAAATAGAATTTTTCGAGGTACCCCGTAATATTTATAGTGAGAGTGTATTATGCGCCAACTTTCAAAATGGGATTCTCGACTGCTTGATCGGGATGTTCCTCATGGTAATGTGAGTAGTACCGGGATCTATATTTTTGATCCGACTGAGCTTCCCGGGGGAAAACTTTCTTTTGAGGATCTCCTTGAGCATATCGAACGGCGCTTGCATACTTCGCCGATTTTTACCCGCAAACTGGCTCAGGTTCCACTTGATCTCGATCGTCCCTACTGGATTGAAGATGAATATTTTGAGTTGGAAGATCATGTCTACCATGTTGCCCTGCCCAAGCCCGGTAACTGGCAGCAGTTCTGTACCCTGGTGGCGCGAATGCACTCGCGTCCCCTGGATCTTTCCCGGCCGTTATGGGGGATATATATGGTTGAGGGGCTTGAAGAAATGCAAAATTTCCCGGCGGGAAGTTTTGCTATTCTAGCTAAAGTTCATCATGCCGCAATCGGTCGAAAGACCGGTTCTGAGATTATGGCAGGTCTTCTCGATAGTCTTTCCCCGAGTGAAACCCCGGCAGGTAGATTAAAAGCCGTATCCCCGGGGTCGGTCGATTCGACTGAACTTCTACTGCGTACCTCTTATAAATATGCGACCTCGCCGTTGCGCGTAATTCGCCCGGCAAAAAAGATTATATCCCGTTCGGTGCCGAGCGTAGTCAAGTTTTACGGGAATCAGCTGTTTTCGCACAATAGTCAAAAGATTTCCCTGACCCGCTTTAATCGTGAGGTGACTTCGCGCCGGGTATGGGATAGCTGCAGCTATGACATTGATGATATCCGGGCCATAAAAAAAACGGTGCCCGGTTCGTCAATCCATGATGTTATTATGGCGCTCTGCAGCGGGGCTCTGGCCCGTTATCTAATGCTTAAGCAGGAGCTTCCTGAGAAAAGTCTGACCGGCTTGATTCCGGTTGCCCTGAACAAGTCTGGGTCGAGCCGGAAAATTTCATTTTTTCAACGTCTGCTGCATACCGAGATTGCCGATCCGATTGAACGTTTAAAGGTGATTAGCCGTGAATCAGCTGACAGTGATTATACGGATAGTGCCATTAAGGCGACTGAGTTGACAGATATTAATAAATACAGACTGAGTGAAACTCTGGCTCTGGCGAGTCGGACGCTGTCGACCAAGTTAGGTAAGAATGTTGATTTCTCACTTCTGGCCCACTGCTGTATTACCAATGTTCCGGGCACGCAGAAGCCTATCTTTTTAAATGGGGCGAAGATGGTCTACGCCTCCGGGTTGGCGCCACTTTCCGAAGGTTTAGGACTCTCCATAACTGCAAACAGCTACAATGGGCGTCTCCATATCTCACCAACTTCGTGCCGGGAAATCTTGCCCGATATTACTGAATTTACTCAGTGTCTTGATGATAGTTTTGCCGCTTTTATGGCCGCAGTAAAACAGCCTGAAAAAAAGCGGAAAAACGACTGGACTGCAGTAACCGGCTTTGCCCGCAATGTTGAACTTGCCGGCGAAGGGGTCGGTTATGAAGAAGGGGAACGCCATGAGCCGCAACTTCTGCACACATTGTTAGAGGGCCGGGCCGTCTGTGAGTTGGCCGCCTTTCCCCTCTCTTTCCCATTTCTTCGGAATATGCCGCGTGGCGACGGACATCCGGTGATGGTACTGCCGGGATTGGCCGCTGATAACGGAACCACCAAGATCTTACGATTTTTTCTGAAGAAGCAGGGCTATATTGTTCACACCTGGGGGTTTCGTCGGAATACGGGCCTGGCCGGGAACCTCGAGGAAAGGGTTGCCGAGCGGATCAAAAAGCTTTACCTGCGTTCAGGGCGCAAGGTTACTCTGATAGGTCACAGTATGGGTGGGCTGATCGCGCGTCATGTTGCGTATGATCTACCCGAATATATTCGTCAGGTTATAACTGTCGGGAGCCCGAACGGGGTGAGTCCTAAAGGTAGTAATGTGAGTAATTTTGTTGCTCGACTTTACCTCTCCAGTAATCCGGAAACGGTAATTGAGGGATTGAACCTGCATATGACCAAAGATCGTATGGAACACTGGCGTTCAGCTCCTGAAGTGCCGTTGACTGCTATTTACAGTCGAACCGATGGTATCGTTCATTGGAGTTCATGCGTGGATAGTGCAGATCATGAACTGAGCCAGAACGTGCGGATTCCATCCAGTCATATCGGAATGATCCATCATCCGATGACACTCTGGGTGATTGCTGATCGTCTGGCTCAGGCGGAAGATGAGTGGCACCCGTTTGTCGAGAAGGGACTATATGCAATCTGGCGCAAATTTCTGCCTTATTTGTAGAGTGTATCGGTTTTAATCATTCAGGTTCTGATAAAGAGTGGTGAATTCCTGGCTGATTTTGTGTCGGGGGAGCAAATATATCATCGGTTTTGCTTCTCGATGTGACTCTTTGATCTTTACCGAACTGGATATGTAGGGCTGTATGACAGGTAGATTCTCTTTAATCAGCTCATTAACAGCCTCACCCGGCAACCGGGCCTGAGCTGAAAACTGGTTGATCACGATGCCCTCTATTTCAAGATCGCGGTTGTGATCCTCTTTGACCTCCCGTACTGTATCCAGCAATTCAAAGAGCGCATCCCGTGAAAACACATCACAGTCAAAAGGGATCAGACAGCGTTCACTGGCGATCAATGCTGAGAGCGAATAAAAATTCATGGTTGGCGGGGTGTCGATATATACTTCATCATAAATACCAGTGAGTTTTTGCAGGAACTCTTTTAGTTTGTAGATTTTGTGGCGTGAATTCAGTTTCGACTCAAGATCAATCAGACCCCGACTGGCTGTTATTATAAATAGATTTTCAAAATTCGTGCTACGGACAAAATCATCCGGCTCGTAATCTCTGAAGCTGTAATTGATTGTTGAATCAAAAAACTCGCTAATTCCCACGATATCATCTTCACCGTTATGACCTAAATAGCGGGAACTGTTGGATTGTGGATCAAGATCAATAACCAGTGTCTTCTTTCCCTGAACAGCCCCGACCGCGGCCAGATTGCAGCATATAGTTGATTTGCCAACACCGCCTTTGCGGTTAAATATAACTCGTATCACTGTATCTCCTTATTACTTGTCTGAAAAGGGTGTTTTCAAAACACCCTTAAAGAATTAATCTGCAAACCGTTTACGGCTTTTGTATACTCTAAAGTTCAAAGTCGAGCCATCTCATTTTGAGGAGCGGCTCAATTTGTTGACCGACCTGTTTGATCGCTCTCTTGGCTTCCGGTAGTCCAAACGCCCCGGAAAATGCTGCCAGTTGCCACAAATGAGTAACACTTTTCCACTTCTCCAACATAACCTTGCATCCAGCATTCTCCATGGACTTTTGTAGAAACAGGGCGTCATCCAACAGGATTTCATCCTCTCCGACCTGGATGACAGCTGGTGGCATTTTTTCAAGGTCGGCAAATACCGGTGAGATTTCAGGGTGGTCTCGATCTTCCTGGTTGACAAAATAGAGATCGATGGAGCGCTTTAACAAGTCAGGGTGCAACGCGAGATCTTTTTTCTTGTTTGATTCCATAGATCGGCCGGAAAGAGTCATATCGGTCAAGGGGGAGAAGCAGACTATAGCGGCAGGTAGCTTAAGATCTTCATCTCTTGCTCGAACCAGGGTTTGCAGAAGCAACGCAACCCCGGTCTGGTCACCAGCAACAATTACTTTTGCAAAATTCTGAGCACTTTCGGCGAAATACTGATAGACCTGGAAACAGTCGTTGTGGGCTGCCGGGTAGCTGTGTTCCGGAGCTTTGCGGTAGTTGATACAGAATAGTTTTGCTTGTAAAGTTTTGGCCAGTGAGGTGGTCGCGCCTCTATGGCTTACAGGTGATCCGATAGTGAAGCCGCCACCGTGAAAGTAGATTATTAAGCGCTCTTTGTCGCTTTTTTCATGCTCGACCCACTCTCCAGGAACGCCCGCAATCTCGGCCTGTTGCAAGCGTATTTTTTTGGAGAATTTGGGCATGAAAGTACTGATGGTGTCATTCAGGTCACCCCGAGCATCATCAATACTTAAATCTGCGGTGAGTTTTTTGGTGTGATTTAGGCTCAGATATTTCTTCAGAGCGTAATTTTTGAGACTCATCAGTAAGGTTTTGACCGTTATATGTAACGTGTATATTTATAAATTAGTCTACCAGTCGGCCAGATCATCGTCGTTCCACTCTTTTTCTTCCTGATTATCTGCACCCAGATTTTTGGCTATCCTGGTCACACCTTTTTGGGCGCCCTTAACTGCTGAAGCGACCCGATCTGCACTTTTTCTGAGTGGTTTGGCCGGTGAAGGAAGCCCGTTTCCTTTGGCGGTTTCCGTGATTTCCTCTTCAATCGCATTAAGGCTTTCATCGAGGGCTTTGGCGATTTTGTTTACACTTTCGCCAATTTTATCCTGACTGTTATCAATAGCTTCAAGGGTAGATACTTGCGTGGTTTCGACAATATCGATAAGAGAGTCCAGTAAATTGTTGCCTTTGCCGCGTAATTTGCTGGTCATGCTGAGGCCTGCATACGAGGCTTTACGGTGAATTTCAGCTGCCTGTTCCGCTAATTCATTACCTGACCTGGCGATTTTTTCCGCAGGGCCGGTTTTGTTTCTGTTCTTATCTTCTTCCGGGTCGGTTTTTTTCTTACTCATTTGTAAGTCCTCAAGCGTTAATCGTACTCTCGATGAATTTAACGATTTTCTCTATTGCTTCACTGGCTTCGGGGAGGCCCTTATCATCGTTTGATATCGCCAACTGCCAGGTGTGCGGGGTATCTTTCCACAGGTCAAGTTCAGCTTGAACTCCGGCGTTCTCAAGTTCTTTGGTGATGCGTTTTGCATCATCGGCCAGAATTTCTTCTAAGCTAGCCTGAATGAAGGTGGGTGGGAAGTCTCTTAAATCAAAGGTTACCGGTGAGATGTCTGTCTCTTTAATCGACGATCCGTCAAGAAGGTGTTTTATTCCGCTTTGGATAAGTTCCGGGCTTAAGAAAGAGTCTGAACTTGCGTTTGCCGTGATCGAGCCGGAACCTAAGGAGAGGTCGGTCAGCGGTGACAGGGCAACCATTGCTGCAGGTAAGCACTCACCCGCTTCCTTTAATCTTTTCAAGAGGTTAAAGAGAAGGCAGGCGCCCGCCTCATTTCCCACCAGAACCAGCTTGTCGGGTGAAGCTCCCTCATCGAGAAGATAGTCATAGGCAGCTCTGACAGAGTCGATGATTTCCGGGTAGGAGGCTTCCGGTGCCAGTGGGTATCCAAGGTTCAGAACCCGGGCTGAAAGTGAATCAGCCAGGGCTGCGGGGATGTTGCGGTAGATCTTGGCAGAGGCAAGAAAGAATGATCCCCCATGAAGGTAGAGAATGTGGATAGGAGTTTTCGCGCTGGGCTCCAACCATTCCGCATTGAATGCACGATTTTTGACGGCACTGACTTTTACCGATTGAGTTGCCGGCATAAATGTTTCCGAAGCTCGGGAAAGGAAAAGACGCAGCGCCTCGATGCTGGGGGCAGTGATCATCCGTTTCTTCATGTTCTGCTTCAGGTAGCGCTTCAGAGCGTAGTTCTGCCAACTCAAGACACCCTCCTTAGGATTCTTTCTTTGCCGTCGTTTTTCCGGTTGTCTTTTTTGGAGATGAAGCCGTTTTTTTAGCGGTCGCCTTTTTGCTTGTCGTCGCTTTCTTGGTTGTGGTTTTCTTTTTTGTCGTTGATGCTGTCTTTTTGGCAGCTACACTCTTTTTCACTGTAGTTTTCTTGCTTGCCTCGGCCTCAGTTTTTGTTTTCCTGGTGGTTGTCTTTTTTACAGCCTTCTTCTTGGTTTTGCTCTTTTTCCCGGATTTTTCAGCGTCGGCTGCCAGTTTACTTAATACAAGATGCTCAAATTCGTTCAATGCTGTCTGCAAGTTTTCCATCAGGGGCCTCAGATCTGGAGCTGCTTTCTTCATAGCAATAAACTGAAAAAAGATCTTCCCGGCATAGGAGTATGAGGTGATATTAAGGCCAAAACCGGCAGAGAGTACGCTTAGTGGGTAGAGCTCCTCAATCTTTGCATCAAACCGGTAGCGCGCCTCGCGCGGCCCTAAGACATTAGAG
>JAOZQE010000072.1 GCA_029932385.1 bacterium
ATTATTATCTTTTCATAGCCGTTTAACGGTGTTTTTGTAATTTTAATGTATTTATACTCCGTAACGCTCCCCGTGTAATCCCGCTAGCCAGATAACGACATTAGACGTCTCTCATAACATCAAAAACCGGCTCAAATCCAATTGGAATAACGGATAACAAGGAGTCCATCTATCACTAATACCGATAAAGTTATTGACTTTATCCCGGACATAAACTAAGAGCGGTTTGCAGCATACAGGAAGTATGTTTTCAGCAAGCGGGAACCGCTTGTACGTTTAGAATCGACTTAATTGCACAACCATATTATCAGCTCCGGCCATGCAGGTCCGGTCACAGTGCCACGAAGGCGGGAAATCGATATCAAGAATCTCCGTTGTCGTGGCTTTTTTATGCCTGACCGACTCCCGAGAAAAACCCGCTAACCGATACCTCCGGAGACCTCAATGACAAACATTGTTAAAACTATTTTCACCGGCGCGGGCGCAATCCTGCTTCTCCTCATCCTGACCTGGAGCCCGGCCGCCGCCCATTTCGGAATGCTGGTTCCGTCTGACAACATGGTTATGGCTGAAGATCCACGCACCATAACCTTGAATTTAAGTTTCTCTCACCCTTTCGCAAGAGTCGGTATGGAGCTTAAAACTCCGGCCCGATTTTATGTTCAACACTCGGGCACCAGTTATGACTTGAAGGGTTCGCTCAAGCCGGCAACCATAATGAAAAACCGAGCCTTTCGCTGTGACTACACCATCAAACGCCCCGGGATATATCAGTTCGTCATGGAACCCGTACCCTACTGGGAACCGGCTGAAGACTGTTTCATTATCCACTATACCAAAACCGTGGTTACAGCTTTTGGTGATGACGAAGGCTGGGATCAGGAACTCGGCCTGAAAACCGAGATTGTCCCCTTAAGCAAGCCCTTTGCCCTCTATCAGGGAAATCTTTTTCAAGGGATTGTCAAACTTGACGGCCAAGCCGTACCCTATGCCGAGGTTGAGGTCGAATTCAACAATGTTAACGGAGCTGGCAAAGCCCCGACCGACTACATGATCACGCAAACCATCAAAGCTGACGCTAACGGAGTTTTCAGCTTCAGCGTTCCCGCAGCCGGCTGGTGGGGTTTTGCCGCACTGAATACGGCAGACTACAAACTCCCCCTGAACGGAGTCGATAAAGAGGTGGAACTCGGAGCCGTAATCTGGGTTCATTTCGAACCCTGGGCGAACGGGAAATAGAGCCGCAAATCAGCCGGGAGTAAAAACGACTGGGTGTCTTGAAAAAAATTAGAAAAAGGATCTATCATGCATATTGCTGAAGGGGTGTTGTCCGGCCCGGTGCTGGCGGCAGGATTTGCGGTCACCGCGGTCGGCATCGGCATCGGCCTGAAAAAACTTGATTCTGAACAGATTCCTGAAACCGGAATTCTGGCGGCCGCTTTTTTTGTCGCCTCCCTGGTTCATGTTCCTGTCGGCCCCGCCAATGTCCATCTCATTTTAAACGGCATTGTCGGCCTTATGCTGGGCTGGGCCGCGTTCCCGGCCATCGCCGTGGCCCTGCTGCTGCAGGCGGTGTTTTTCCAGTTCGGCGGGCTCACCACGCTGGGCGTCAATACAGCAATCATGGCCCTGCCCGCAGTCACCTGTTACTATCTTTTCGCCCCGTTTATTAAAAAGAAGACTAAAATTGCCTCCGTCGCCGCCTTTGCCTGCGGTTTTATGGCGGTTTTTCTGGGAACCATACTCTTAGGCGGAGCCCTCTATTTCAGTGATGAAAACTTTTTCGAGGTCGCCTCAGTCGCCGTTTCCGCCCATATTCCGATCATGATTATCGAAGGATTTATCACCCTTTTCTGTATCGCTTTCATAAAGAAAGTGCGGCCGGAGATGCTGGGCTGAAACGATACTGTTATTTTACTCAAACCTGACAGGTAGCCGGTTATGCGCAAACAATTTATTATATTAATGATGATTTTTACAGGTTGGGGAGTGCTCGGCATTGCTCCGGCTTATGCCCACCGGGTTACGGTCTTCGCCTGGGCTGAAGGAGAAACCATCTATTGCACCGCTAAGTTCAGCGGCGGCCGGGCGGCCCGGGAGAGCCTGGTTGAAGTCTACGACAGCCAGAAAAAACTTCTCCTGCAAGGAAAAAGTGACAATAATGGAGCCTTCTCTTTCCCGATTCCGAAGATTGATGATCTGCTGATTGTGGTTGAGGCGGGAGCCGGCCACCGCGGCAGCTGGCAGATCAAGAAAGCGGAACTTGAGATGAAGGCCAATTCCGATTCGAACGCTGACCGGCCGCTACCGGCCGCACTGCCGCCAGCGGCAGCAGTCGGTGACTCCGAACCAAAGATTAATCCGGAACCGCAATCGACCGTATCGGTCGACAGCAAAGAGCTTGAAAGAGTCGTTGCCGAGGTTGTTGCCAGAACCCTGGATCAGAAGCTGCATCCGCTGACCGTTATGATTGCTGAGAGCCTAAATCCGGATCCCGGATTTAGAGAGATTATGGGCGGCTTAGGTTATATTTTCGGCCTGATCGGCATTGCCGCCTATTTCCAGAGCCGGAAACGAACCTCAAAATCTGACCGGAACTGAACTTCATGATTCAGGAAAACTTCAGCGAGGGAAAATCGCCGATTCATAATCTGGCTCCCAGAACCCGGACTCTGGCCGCCATCATGCTCTCGCTGGTGGTCGCTTTAAGCCATCAGTTCATCCCGCTGCTGGCGGCCCTGATTATCGCTCTCTTTCTGGTTTTTACAGCCCGCCTGAATCTTTTCGCAGCCGGTCGCAGGTTATTGGTTATCGCCGGTTTTCTGCTGCTCATCTGGCTGATTCTGCCCTTTACCGGCGGCGGTAAAATCCTCTGGCAATACTCCTTTTTGAGACTGCACGAAGCCGGTCTCAATCTGGCGCTGCAACTAACACTCAAAACCTGCGCCATGCTCTTTATCTTTCTCGCGCTGATCTCGACCATGAGCACCGGCGATCTGGCACACGCCCTGCACAGCCTGAAACTGCCGCCGAAACTGGTTCTCCTGCTGCTGATTACCTACCGTTATATTTTCCTGATTGAAGACGAGCTGCAATCCCTTTTAAAAGCCGCCAAAATCAGAAATTTTAAGCCCGGTACATCTTTGCACTGCTATAAAACCTATGCTAATCTGCTGGGAATGCTCTTTGTCAGGGCCGCCGAAAGAGCCCAACGGGTCCATAAAGCGATGCTCTGCCGCGCCTTTGACGGACATTTTCACAGCCTGAAAGAGTATCACAACCGGCCCCGGGACTACTGTTTTCTAGGCCTTATTTTTGCCGGTTCAGCTTTTATCGTGCTGGGTGAAATGCAGTTGATCACCCTGTCGACTATTTTCTAACTTTATCTTAAAAATCAATTAATTATGAATGATAACACCCGAACCAACACTGCTATCTTAACCCTGGAAGGACTCTCTTTTCACTACCCGGAGAGACCCGCCATAATTGACAACCTTGACTTCACGCTGAATGAGAAAACCCATATCGGCATCGCCGCGCCGAACGGAAGCGGCAAAAGTACTCTCTTTCATCTCATCGTCGGCCTTTTAAAACCGACGGCCGGACGTATCACATTCAAAGGTCGGGAGATCAGCAGGGAGGAAGATTTCAAACAACTGCGGCGGCAGGTGGGCCTGCTGTTTCAGAATGCCGATGATCAACTTTTCTTTCCCACCGTTTTGGAAGATGTCGCTTTCGGCCCCTTGAATCTGGGCAAAAGTAAAGAGGAGGCATTGACCCTCTCACTTCAGGTTTTAGATAACCTGGGGCTTGCCGATTTTGCCGACCGGATCACCTTCAAGCTCTCCGGCGGTGAAAAAAGACTGGTTGCTCTGGCCACGGTTCTCGCCATGGAACCCGAGGTTCTACTCCTCGATGAACCTACCGCCGGGCTCGATCATAAAACCAAACATAAACTTATAGATCTGCTTAACAACTTCAGCAACCTCTCATATCTGGTGGTCTCACATGAATTCGACTTTTTAACCGCAACCACCGAACATATCTACACGATGGAAAACGGTAAGATTCTGGTCGATGAAGAGCTTCACATCCACCATCACGAGCATGCACATCGCTCCGGCAAACAGCCCCACCGCCATATCTAACGGTAAAATCTAGAAGAAAATGCCGTTTTTAAAAGAGATCACCAGACCAAGACCGGCAACCGACATTGTTCTTGACAGGAATAGCCGGCTGATGTAAATCTTCGGCCTTAAACATCTAACGCAGTTAAAACCGCAAGTAAGTTACTAAATTAAAAAAACTCAGGAAACGTCATTGCCGATGGAGCCTAAGCCAACTGACAGCAGCTCAAATCAGACCACCGGAGAACATGAGACTCCGACCGCGGGACAAGCCGATCCGCGCCCGGATGCCGGCCCGGAGCCAACCCGGTCTCAGGCTCAAGGAATGGCCGCCCTCTTTAAAAAAGATGAGCTCAAAGGTCTCTTTCTCAGATATCTGGGTGCCATGTTTGTCCTTGAAGCTTTCATCTTTTTTGTCAGCTTTTTAAGCCAGCTCGGGCCCGAGAATACGCCTTTCCCCTGGAAATCATACTTCTTTGCAGCTTTTACGATCCCGCTAACCATCACCTTCCTGCTCGGGATTATTGTCGTAAGTTTTGATCGCTATATCTTCGGCCACCAGAACCTTGGAGCCGAATTCAGTAACTTTTTCAAATCCGCATCCGAAACCCGGAGCCGGATTCATAAACTCCACGCCTCACTCTATGTCATCCGCCAGTTCCCTTTTCTTTTAGGGCTCTTAACCCTGCTGGCTCTTTCGGTGGTGGCTTATAAGCTGAATGATATTCTGGCAGTCGTCGGCCATGTCGGTGAAAAAACCGCTTACTATCTTTTTATTGCTCTCGCGGTGGCTTTAGCGGTCGCGGTCGTAGTCGGCCTGATCTGGATGTTCTTAAGTTATAATCTGCGGAAGAAGACGCTTGAGTACCAGTTTCAATACAAAAAGGATGTTATCGATAAAACCGGACTCATCCTGATCGGCGAAGACCGGGTCATGAACCGGGATGGCCGGGTACTCTCCTTTAATAATATCCAGGAATTAACCGGCAGATCCGGCTCTGATGAGGAGCCTAAACCGATGATTATAGACCAGTCGTAAGTGATCTGAGTTGACAACATCCAGAAAAATAAACCTCCGATTCAAACTCATTCCGCTACTCTTTCTTCTGCTTATCTCCTGCACGCAAACCCTCCCGGAAACCGGAAAAGCCATACCCCAAATCCCGGAAACCTGTTGGCTCCTGAAACCTGCAATCTACCGTCTGCGCCAAAGTGCCAAACTTGAGTATCAGGATAAAGAAGAGATTTTTGAAGGTTTCATGGAACTCGATCTCAAACAGAACCGGGTTCACCTGATAATTTTTACAGCCTTAGGAGTAACTCTGCTCGATCTCGAAATAAACTACCAAGATTTCAGTTTTCCAAAAAACAGCGCGGCACCCAACCGCGGCAGCAAACGCTTCGCGCAGGCGGTTGCCACCGCAGTTCAGCATATATTTCTAACCCTCAAAAACCACTCTAATCAAGATAAAAACCAACCCCCAATCACCATCAAACTCAACCACAACCCGGCCGAGATCAGCGGCCTAAGCCCGGCTCAACCACATCCCGACTGGGATGTAACTTATCACGACTATCGTGACTATCCATGCGGCCGACTGCCGCAGCGCATTATTCTGCAGAGCCGCAAACCGGCTTACAAATTAACGGTCTGGCTACATGCGGCCCGGGAGATTGAAAAATGATAATTCGTCAGGAAATCAATCAAACCGCCGTCGGTGAATTTACAAAAACTTCACCTGAAACCGGTTCACAAAGTTTTCATCCGGGAGCCGGATTTGTCGGCTTTGACGGCCACTTTCCCGACTTTCCGATTATGCCGGCGATGCTGCAGGTTCTCTTCGGCATAGTCGTTGCTGAACGAATATTAGAAACCGATCTGGTCATGAAAAAACTTGATAAAGCCAAATTCATGGCTCAGGTAAAACCGGATGATATCATAAATGTCAGCTGCCGGATAAGCCGCCCGGCCGGAGACCGGGAATCTGATATCCAGGCTAAAGTCACAATCACGGCGGCGGGGAAAAAAGCGGCAACCCTGACTCTCTGGCTGGAGCCGGCCTGAGAACACCGGCCACGGCCACACCCCTCAATTTTCTGCCTCTTCTCAAAAAATATTAAACATGCTATAAGCGACCGTTCCTAAGTGATAACCCATTTAAAAGCATTAAATTCAGAATGAGAAAAAATCCTTTTAAAACTTTTCCGGATGCCCCGAAACCGCTCTCATTTTCTGTTACCCGACGGGTACGTTTTGAGGAGGTCGATGCCTTAGGCATTGTCTGGCATGGCCGCTACCCCAGCTATTTCGAAGATGTCCGGGAGGCTTTGGGCGATCGTTACGGCATCGGTTATCTCGATTTTTTCCGTGAGAAAGTTGCGGCACCCCTGCGACAGCTCCATTTTGAATACTTAAAACCTCTCTCGTTGCGGGAAAACTTCACTATCAAAGCCAAGCTGCACTGGTCCGAAGCGGCTCGCATCAACCTCACCTACGAAATCATTAATGAAAAGGGCGAATTGACAACTTCAGGCTACTCGGTTCAGATGATGCTCGACTATCCGGAGAAGAGCGTTTTAATGGTACCGCCGCCATTTTTCCAAGCCTTCCTGAAATGCTGGCAGGAGAATTTCATTCCTGACGACCATCATGAATGAAGTGGTAATTGTTGTCGCTGAAGCGGTTTCCGCTCTGGGTGACAACCGTTCTGAAACCTGGCAGCGTCTCCTCGCCGGGGAATCTGCCGCAGCCGAAGTCACATCTTTTTCCAGCACACCCTATTACTGTAAAATCGCCGCTGAGATTAAAAAACTTGACTCCCGGCCGCAAGGTACCAGCCGCCTCGAACTCCTGTTACAACAACTATTCCGGAATCTGCCGGCAACCCTACCCGCATCCTGCACATTAATCGGCTCGACCTTGAAAGGTGCAATCGATCAACAGGAACAAGCCTGGCGCACTCCCGCTACAGCGGCCGGAAACAATAAGTTCAATGAGTTTGCCCGACCCCGGCCTTTAATGGCGGCAGAAATGGTTGCCGAAAATTTCTCCTGGAACCATTCCGGACTTCTCATCAATGCTGCCTGCGCCTCTTCAACCGTGGCCTTAAACCGGGCCGCAAGCCGGATTGCCGCAGGTTTTAATGACTCGATATTGGTCTGGGCAGCAGAGATCATCTCGGAATTTGTTTTTGCCGGTTTTGCCTCAATCAAAGCCTTAACTCCCGATACCTGCCGCCCGTTCGACAAGAACCGCAACGGCCTGATGCTGGGAGAGGCCGCAGCCGCCCTGCTCCTGATGTCGAGTGCCAAAGCAGAACAGGAAGGTTTTACTCCTCTGGCCCGAATCAGCGGTTGGGGAATTGCCAATGACGCGGTCCATCTGACCGCTCCGGCTCGAGACGGCCGGGGATTGCTTAAAGCCTGCCACCGGGCCCTGAAGCGGGCCAATTTAGAAGCTGACGACATTGCTGCAATCAATGCTCATGGAACCGCTACCATCCATAATGATCTGATGGAAATTTCCGCATTTACCGAACTTTTCCGAACAAACTCAACCCGGAAAAAGATTCCTCTGCACTCAGTCAAAGGTGCTCTCGGTCACACCTTAGGAGCTGCCGGAGCCCTGGAGACCACCATCGCCATTAATGCATTGTCTGAGCAATGTCTGCCACCGACGGCAGGCCTGATTGAACCTGAAATTGAAATCTGCGACCAGGTAAGTAATACGATCCGGAACTTCTCCGGAGAGCATCTACTCCTGACCAACTCCGGTTTCGGCGGAGTCAATGCCGCCCTGATTCTATCGAAGTGTTAAAATGACTATTTTACCCTCTCCCCCAACCCCTGAAACGAAAGTGCTGGTTACCGGTTTAGGCTGGATCAGCGCGGTAAATTCCGGTTGCGGATCTGACAAACAACGACCTCGCTGGGACGAAGGCACACCCACGATACCAGATTCGATTCTGAACTCGCTCAAGGGCGGCTCACGCTTTGGCCGACTTGATCTTTTCTCGCAGATCGGAGTTGCCGCGGTGGGTCTGGCCCTGCAGGATGCCGGTTACTTTCAGGCAAACCCTCCCGCTGCTACTGAAACCGACCGCCAACTGCGGGACAACGCTACATCCATCGCCTTAATCAGCTCGACCACCAGTAGCTGCAACCTGACCGACCGTGAATTTTATAAAACCGTACAAAATGATCCCGGCCTTGCCAGCCCCGGACTTTTCGTCTATACTCTGGCCACCAGTTTCTTAGGCGAAGCCGCTTTGCGCTTTTCTCTGACCGGTGCCAGCATGGCCGTAATCGAGCCGCAACCGCATGCCGGCGCAGCTCTAACCCTTGCTTGCGAAGAACTGCTCAACGGTGATGACAAGGTTGTCGTAACCGGCTGCTGTAATCTCTTTGAACAAAATTCCGCCGCACCCCGTTTCTCAGGTGCTCTTTTTCTGGTTTTGGAAAAAGAGCTGAAAAAAACGACTCGGGTACACGCTGTTTTAAGCTACGACCCTGAAACAGGACTTTTTTTCGTCAAGGATCAACCCTGCCCGGATATATTCTCACTCAGTGAACTTATCTGCGGCTAAGACTTTCTGGAACTTAGCAATCATGAAAATGAGACTCATCTATCCCCGCTGGCCCAAGTTGAAACAACAGACTGAATTTCATCTGCCCCCCCACGGCCCCGTGGTTTTTGCCGCCACCGTACCGGCGGAGGTCGACTTGAAATTTACGGACGACAATCTTGAAAAGGTAGACCTTGAAGAGAGACCTGATCTTATGGTTTTCTCGGTCATGCTCACCTGTCAACTGCCGCGGGCGTTTGAGCTTGCGGATCATTTCCGGGCCCGGGAGATTCCCGTACTTTTCGGCGGCATCGCCACCATGCTCCATGCCGAAGAGGTTAAAGAACATGCGGACAGTATCTTTCTTGGCGAATCGGAAGGCCGTTTCGGTGCGGTTATCGATGATTTTGAACGCGGCGACCTGCAACCGGTCTATAACTACCTTCATAATCACCCGGACATTGAGCTGGTCGGCCCGGCCCGGCGTGAGATCTTAAACCGTGACCTCTACAACTATCGCGGGGTCCAGATGCTGGATCTGGTACACGCTTCCCGGGGCTGCAAGTTCAACTGTTTCCCCTGCAGCACCGCCTACCTCGGCGGACAGAAGTTCCGCCCGCGTCCGGTGCCACAGGTGATTGCCGAAATGGAGCAGATTCCCAACAATCGTCTTTTTGTGGTGGATAATTCTCTGGCCCAGGACCGGGACTGGCTGATTGAACTTTTCACCGCCATGAAACCACTCAAAAAAAAGTGGGTCTCACATCCGATTCTGGATGATGAAGAGGTCATAAAACTGGCGGCAGAAGCCGGCTGCTGGTATGTTTATCAGGCCATCATCGATACCTCACCGGTAATTGTGAACCGGATCAAACGCTTGAAAGAACATGGCATCGGGGTTGAAGGAACTATTCTTTTAGGTACTGACGACCAGGATGAAACCTACATCCGCAACCTGGTTGACTTTCTCATGGGAATTAACCTCGATGTCGCCGAGTTCACAATTTTGACACCGTTCCTGCACACCCCGCTGCGCCGGCAGCTGGAGAAAGAGAACCGCATTCTCAACAACAACTGGATCGAGTACACTACGGACAAGGTGGTCTTCCAGCCCAAACAGCTCTCTCCCGCCAAACTCCAGGAACTCTTCAACTATGCCTGGGATACTTTCTACGCTGACGGCGGCTATCAAATCAAGATGGGTGCCCTCTTTAAAAACGTTATCGCCCGCGAAATGGCGGATGGAACCTATAGGCGTTACGACCCGAAAAAATCACGTACATTTAAGCGTCCCGGCCGAGCCGTATGAGCCGGGTACTCCTGATTTCAACCAATCTGGCAACGACTCCGTATGTTGTCTATCCGCTGGGTATGGCGGTCATTGCCCGGGCCTTGAGCGACAGCGGCCACCAGGTGGAACAGTTCGATATACTCGCAGCTGAGAATGATAGCGAAATCCTTAAGAAGATGATTGCCGGATTCAACCCGGACTTCATCTGTTTTTCGCTGCGCAATATCGACAACACCGACTCTTTAAGCGGTGATGCGGGCTGGTA
>JAOZQE010000012.1:0-11498 GCA_029932385.1 bacterium
GCTAAAACCCGGGCCGGACCACCCATGATAAAAAGTTTTTTTGGTTTGATCGGCTGGCTGTGGATAATTTCAGCTACAGTATAAGCCGGTTTTTGATTGATTTCATCTAACATCTGCATACTTTTATCGTGGATGTTTTCTAATGCCAGAGCCAGAATGCGCCCGGCAAGTTCAACCGTACTGAGTGAGCTTTGTGCAGCCAGTTCGGCCAATCCTGAAAATGATTTTTCCTTATCTCCCAGAGCACATAAGCCTTTTACATTGCAGGCATCGAGTAGAGTCGGAGCTTTTCCCGTAAATGCCATCGGCGGGCCTTGCCGGTGCGGCCCAACCTTGATTGCACCGTCTGCATTGATCGTAATCAGGGAATCGCCGCCAATTCCGATCGAGCAGGTTTTTATGGCTCTGATCGAGGTGGCGCGACCGGCAAAACCGGCACCCTCTTTTTCCAGCAGCGGTGCACCCTTGGCAAAAATAGCGATATCAGTTGTAGTCCCTCCGATATCCAGAATTACGGCATCCTCATGGATTGTACACAAGGCAATAATGCCCATGACACTGGCGGCCGGCCCCGAAAGAATGGTCTGAACCGGGCTGGTGCGGGAACTTTTGAAATCAATTGTGCCGCCGTCGGCCTTGAGAATATTAAGCGGGGCTTTTAAGCTGAATTTTTCCAGGCTGGTGGTTACTGCATCAGCAAAATTATTGTAGCGGCGCCAGACTGCGGCATTGTAATAGGCGGTCGCCAAGCGTCTGGGGAAATTAAGCTGCCCGGAAATTTTATGTCCGATTGAGACAAAATCGGCGTAGGGGGCTGCCCGTTCAGCAAGGATATCTTCAAATTCAGGGTTGCGGGAAGAGAATTTTCCGGCCACGGCGAAAACCTTTATTCCCTTTTTACCTAGATGGTCAAGTGCCTTCTGCAGCTCTGCTTCATCCAGATCCTGCTGTCGGCTGCCGCGATGGTCAATGGCTCCGTCAAGGAGATAGAAGTGGTTACCGAGATTGTGATTGAACGTGTCCGGGGCCAGTCCCGGGCCGGAAACTGCCAGGATTCCAACCTCTTCCAGTTTATCTTCTATAATGGCGTTAGTCGTTAAAGTTGTACTCAGATTTATTCGATCAATGGATTTGTTGAGTTCAGGTTTGAGAATTTCATCTAAAACTTTATCCAGAGAGACAATTAAATTATCCTGACAGGTTTCGACCTTGGCCTGAGCGACGATTTTGCCGCGATCAATAATCACCGCGTCGGTGTGGGTGCCGCCGACATCTATTCCCAATAACATAAAAATTTTACTCCGCCCTGTGCAAAACCGGCAACTGACTGGTAGCTTGAAAATTATTTTGCTTGTTCGATAGCATAAATTGAACTCCTGCGTCCAGTTTAATGTCGCGATTTTTATATGGCTGATGTATAAAAGGTACATGGATAACAGAGAACAGGTACTCTTAGGATTCAGCGGTGGCGTTGACAGCGCCGCCGCTGCAGTTCTGCTTGAACAGTCCGGCTACCAAGTGGTTCCGGTAGTTCTGGATATGGGCGGTGCCGGCCGGGATTTTTTGCTTGCCCGGGCCCGGAATATGGCCAGCCGTCTGGGCCTTAAACTTCTGGTTGAATCAGTTGCCGAAATTTTTACCCGGAATGTAGTTGAATATCTGCTTTCATCCTACAGTCATGCTCTAACTCCAAATCCTTGTATCCGCTGTAATGCTTTGGTTAAATTTGCTGGGCTGGCCGCATTGGCAGACCGTCTGCAGATCGAAAAGATAGCTACCGGTCACTATTTCCGCAGGAATCTGGAGGGCTGTTTCAAATCTTATGACCGGCTTAAGGATCAGAGCTATTTTCTCTTCTCCGTTACTCCTGAATTGCTGCAGCGTTCTCTTTTTCCGCTGGGTGAAATTGATAAAAAAACCGCTTTGACTCTGGCTGAGAAAGCCGGCTATGAACTTGCTGACTACCGTGAAAGTCAGGAACTCTGTTTCTTGAACGGTGAAAAATATCAGGAGTTCATGCGGCGGCAGGGGGTCGGCGGCGGCGGTGGTGAGATTGTCGATCATGAGGGGGTAATTCTCGGTCAACACAGCGGCTTGCAGAACTATACCATCGGTCAACGCCGGGGTCTGGGTATCGCGTATCCGGTGCCGCTCTATGTTGTCAGGCTGGATTACCTGAATAATCGCCTTCTGGTTGGTGAACGTGATCGGGCATGTAGTGCGATGTGTGAGGTGGTTGAAATCAACTGGCTGACAGAAGTGCCGGAATCAGGATCAGAAATTACCTGTCAGATTCGTTACCGGCATTCACCGGCTCCGGCAAAATTAAATATTTTATCCAGGGATCGGGTTGCCGTAGAATTTGTAGCTCCGCAGTTTGCCATAACCCCGGGACAAGGTGCCGCCTTTTTCCGTGAAGATCAACTCTTAGGCGGTGGTTTTATCTGTAGCGAAAAATCGTAATAAATAAGTAGCCTTTAGTTTTACTGCTCGTGGATTATTTTACCGAGTTCATAAATTTTTATGAATCCGGTTTTCCGGTACGGGAATTTTGATTTGTTTTACAAAATGTATGTGATATCAGTAATGATGTAAGATGATAAAAATAGAGAAATTTATATGGAACATATTTCCATTGTATGGCGAAGAGCTCAATCTTAATGACTGTACAGGAAGATTTTAACTTATTCAGTTTAAGAGTTGTCAGGTTTCAATAAAAGTCAGTATGAAATTCAATTGTAGAAATATTATTACATTGATGCGACCATATCAATATGTAAAAAATCTGTTTATTTTCCTGCCTCTTTTTTTCGCTCTAAAGATTACAGATATTACGTTATTGAGTTGTGCCGTGTTTGCTTTCATTACCTTTTCTCTGGTGGCAAGCAGCATTTATATCTTCAATGATTATTGTGATATTGAGGATGATCGCCAGCACCCTGAAAAGAAATACCGTCCTCTGGCCTCCGGGGTTATCAATAAATCGCAGGCTGCCATAATAATGTTCGTTTTGTTGGTAGCGGGATTTGTCCTGATGACTTCACTCTCCGGTAAAGGTGTCGGCATTCTTGCAGCTTATGTCGTGATGAATATTGCCTACAGCCTTTATTTTAAGCATGTTGCTATTCTTGATGTTATTATCATTGCTGTCGGTTTTGTTTTACGTCTTTTTGTTGGCTCTGTTGTAACCGGTATACCTCTTTCGATGTGGATTGTGGTCATTACATTTCTGTTGGCACTCTTCATGGCGCTGGCCAAACGTCGTGATGATGTATTGATCTATCTTGATACGGGCAGAAAGATGAGAAATGTTGTTGACGGTTACAACCTTCAGTTTCTCGATACCGCCATGGGGATTATGGCCTCGGTTGTCATCGTTGCCTATGTCATCTACACTACATCCACGGAAGTTGTTGCCAGGGTTCATAGTGAATATTTGTACCTGACCGCTTTGTTTGTAATTATCGGTATTATGCGCTATCTGCAGATAGCTTTTGTCGTGAAAGACAGCGGGTCACCTACCAGGATTGTCCTGAAAGATAGGTTCATGCAGCTGACTATATTAGGTTGGGGTCTCACCTTTGCCTGGATACTCTACTGATGTTAGCTGCCAAATATACTCTCTTCGCTGTAATTTCAACCCTCTTCAATCTGCTGTTCCAATACCTAAGTTTTATGGTCTACGGAGGTTTCGGGTCACTTTGTATTGCCATGTTTTCGGGTACGTTGGTCGGACTGTCAGTAAAATACATTCTCGATAAAAAATATATATTTTACCATACTGCCAAAGATAAAAAAGATGATGTTAGGAAATTTATGCTCTATTCCTGTATGGGAGTTTTTACTACAGTGATTTTCTGGGGAACGGAGACCGGTTTCAATGCAGTCTTTGAAAGCAGCAATGCCAAATATGTCGGGGCTGTTATTGGTTTGACGATCGGTTATATTATGAAATATTTTTTGGACAGAAAATTTGTCTTTATTCATAACAAAGAGGTAAGTGTATGAACCTTATGAGCTGGGGGATGTATCCTCGAATAGAGAGTAATGTCTTCAAGTTTGATGGAGAGGAGAGTCTCAAACATGTTATCAATGAACATAGTGAACTTATTCCATACGGTAACGGCAGAAGCTATGGTGACAGTGCTCTGAGCCGTAATATTGTCGATTTAAGACCTAAAAACCATTTTATTGATTTTGATGAAGATAACGGACTGTTACATGTGCAGGCCGGAGTTATGCTTGCGGAGATACTGGAGGCATTTGTTCTTAGAGGATGGTTTCTTAAAGTAACTCCTGGAACCAAACTGATCACAGTTGGTGGTGCCATTGCCAGTGATATTCATGGCAAGAACCACCATGTCGCAGGGTGTTTCTGTGAATGTGTAGAGGATTTTAAGATCATGCTTGCGGACGGCACTATTGCTTCCTGCAGTAAAAAAACAGCTCCGGAGCTCTGGAAAGCCACCTGTGGTGGTATGGGACTAACGGGTGTTATTCTTGCTGCCAGGATTTATCTCAAAAAGATCAACTCTCATTACATAAATCAGACCACGATTAAAACCAGAAACCTCAAGGAGACCTTCGCAGCCTTTGAAGAGTACCGGGACAAACCCTATTCGGTAGCCTGGATCGACTGTCTCGCACGAGGAGATGATATTGGTAAATGTCTGCTGATGGTCGGTGATTTTCGAGATGACGGCCAGCTTGACTATCGACTCAAACCACAAAAGACAATTCCGTTCAATTTCCCATCATTTGCTTTGAACAACTGGAGTGTCAGAGCTTTTAACAAACTTTACTATGGCAGGGTTAAAGAGAGAGTAACCCGGCAAAAAGTTGATATTGATACTTTTTTCTACCCGCTTGATGCTATCGGACACTGGAATCGCATCTATGGTAAACCCGGGTTTACCCAGTATCAGTTCATCCTGCCTAAGGAGACAAGTTATAAAGGTCTTGAAGAGATATTAGGTGCAATAGCTGATTCAGGCAAAGGCTCATTTCTGGCCGTACTGAAATTGTATGGTGAAGCCAATGGCAACTGGCTCTCATTCCCGATGGAGGGCTACAGTCTGGCTCTTGACTTTAAGATCGAGAAAGGTTTGTTTGAACTCTTGGATAGTCTGGATAAGATTGTTATCAAGCACTTGGGTCGGATCTATCTCACCAAAGACGTTCGCGTCTCCAGAGAGACTTTCGAAAAAGGCTATCCCGAAATAGAGACCTTCAGGAAATACCGGAAAGATCAGAATATGGATACCAAATTTCAATCATTACAATCAAAGAGAGTGGGAATCTAATATGAGCTATGTACTGATCGTTGGTGCTAAAAGTGATATCGCTAAAGCAATTGCCAGAGAATATGCCGGCCACGGGTACGATCTCTATCTTGCTGCCAGAAATTCAAAAGAACTGGAAGAATTTGCGCAAGATATCACCGTTAGAACCCGGCGGGTTGTAAAGATTAAGGAACTGGATATTCTGGATTATGACAGCCATCAGGTTTTTTATGACAAGCTCGAAGAAAAGCCTCTTGGGGTCATATCGGTTGTTGGTTATCTCGGGGACCAGAAAAAGGCTCAGAGTGATTTTGACGAAGTCCAGAAAATCATTGCTACCAATTCTACGGGAATTATCAGTCTTTTCAATATAATTGCCAACGACTTCGAACAAAGAAGGAGTGGTTTTATGGTGGGCATCAGCTCGGTTGCTGGTGATCGTGGACGCAAGAACAACTATATCTATGGCTCAGCCAAAGCGAGTTTGACCGCCTATCTCTCAGGGCTCAGGAATCGGCTTTATGCCGCTCAGGTGCATGTACTGACTGTGAATCCTGGATTTGTGGCGACCAAGATGACGGAAGGGATGGATCTTCCTGCAAAAATGACGGCCCAGCCGGAAACTGTGGCTAAAGATATTTACCAGGCTCAGCAAAATGGTACGAATGTACTTTATACAAAATGGATATGGAGATGGGTGATGTTGATTATTCGTAATATTCCTGAGTTTCAATTCAAGAAGATGAGTATCTGAATATCGCCGAATTGTAAAAGTCTGCTGCCCGCTGGTTGAGTCTCCCTGGCAAATATTATTCTGCTCAATAAAAGTTTTCTGAAATTGAAGTCAATTCGAGTTAAACTGAAAATCGGCGCAGTCAATATTCACGGTTGGTATCTCTTCACCGCCGCTTGCAATAAGCTCAATTTTTTTTGACGGGGCAATTTTTTGATGGTTATTTCGCGGCGACTGGCCTGGCTTCTGGAGGCCGCTTCTTCCTGATATACTAAAGTTACCGGCAGTCGAGCCCGAGTGTAACGGGCACCGCGTTTCTCATTGTGGGCCTTGAGCCGCTGATCAAGATCGTTGGTGATGCCGGTATAGAGAGTTCCATCCCCGCAACGCAAGATATAGACCTGCCATTTTTTCATGGATTTCCTGTAAATGTCTTCTGGACAGCACTTTATAGCTGTGGTAGTTTCTGAATAAGAATATTTTTATTTTATCAGATTCTATACTTTCCTGACCAGAGGTTTTTTGTGAAGTCCAATTTCATCTTTCTTTCCCGCGCTAAAAACTGTCTTTTATTTTTGTTCCTTATCTTTCCCCAGCTTTCCGTACCTGTCACGGCCCGGTCTATTGAGAGTACGCCCCGGTATGGTCTGGCTCTGCACGGCGATCTCAAATATTCTTTAAGTTTCAGCCACTTTGACTACGTCAATCCTGAAGCACCCAAAGGTGGCACTCTGCGGCAGGCCGCGATCGGTACTTTTGATACCTTTAATGATTTTATTCTGAAAGGGGTGTCGGCTGCCGGGGCGGGTATGATTTATGACACTCTGATGGCTAAATCTGAGGACGAACCTTTCAGTGAATATGGTCTGATTGCTGAAAAAGTTGCGGTTGCGGCGGATCGTGCATCGGTGGTTTTCTATATTAATCCCAAGGCTCGGTTTCATGATGGCCATAAGATTACGGCGGCGGATGTGGTTTTTACCTTCAATCTGCTCTTGCAGAAAGGCCAGCCCATGTATAAACGTTACTATGCCGACGTGACCGGGGTTGAGGCTCTTGATGAAAGCCGGGTTAAATTTACTTTTAAAGACGGCAGTAACGCGGAACTGCCTCTAATTGTCGGTCAACTAGTGGTGCTACCTCGTCATTTCTGGCTTGATAAAGAGTTTGATCACGCCGACCTAGCCGTGCCGCTGGGCAATGGGGCATATCGGATCAAGAGCTTTGTCGCTGGAAAATCAATTACTTATGAGAGGGTTGCCGATTACTGGGCTGCTGACCTACCGGTAAATAAGGGGCGGAATAATTTTGATAATCTAGTTTTTGATTACTATCGTGACGCAACTGTGGCGCTGGAGGCATTTAAGTCGGGGGAATACGATTTCCGTCTGGAAAATGTTTCCAAAAACTGGGCCACGCTCTACAAGGGGCCGCAGTTTACTGATAATCGAATTATCAAAAAAGAGATTCTGCATAAAATCCCACAGGGGATACAGGGCTTTGTTTTTAACACCCGGCGCGCATTCTTCAGTGACCGTAAAGTACGTGAAGCTTTAATCTACGCTTTTGATTTCGAGTGGAGTAATAAGAATCTTTTTTATGGTCAATACAAACGTAGCAACAGCTATTTCAGCAATTCTGAGTTGGCCGCTGCGGGGCCGCCGAGCCCGGCTGAAATTGAACTTTTAGAACCCTTCAAGGATCAGTTGCCGGCCGGAGTTTTCAAAGACAGTTACCATCTGCCGACGACCAATGGCCGGGGTAATAACCGTCAGAATCTGCGCCGGGCTGCGGCTCTCTTGAAAAGTGCGGGCTGGATAATTAAAGATAAGAAACTGGTCGATGAAGCGGGCAATCCCTTTCGTTTTGAGATACTTCTAACGGCTCCGGCCTTTGAGCGGATTGTTCTGCCCTATAAAAAGAATCTCGCCCGTTTAGGTATTGATATCGATGTCCGGGTGGTGGATACAGCCCAGTATCTGAACCGGATCAGAAAGTTTGATTTTGATATGGTGGTCTGGAGTTTCGGTCAGTCACTTTCACCCGGCAATGAACAGCGTTATTACTGGCACTCCGAGGTTGTCGATATCCCCGGCAGCCGTAATCTTGCGGGGATAAAAAGCCCGGTCGTCGATGCTCTGGTGGAGAAGATTATTCACGCTCGGGATCGAAAAACCCTGATTACCTGTACCCGGGCTCTGGATCGGGTGTTGCAGTGGGGTTTCTATGTGATGCCGCACTGGCATATCAGTACCTTCCGGATTGCTTACTGGAATAAATTTGCACAACCGGCGGTACAGCCTGAATTCGGGCTCGGTTTAATGACCTGGTGGGCGGAATAAAATTCCATGCCGATCTATATTCTACGACGTCTATTGCTCATAATCCCGACTCTCCTGGGGATTCTGACGATCAATTTTTTCATCATCCAGGCAGCTCCCGGGGGGCCGGTCGAGCAGATGATTGCCCGCCTCGAATCGACCGGGGAGAGCGCCACCGTGCGGGTCGCCGGAAGTGACCGGGCCGAACTCAAACAGAATATGCCCCGAATTTCCAGCAGTAACAGCAATTATCGCGGGGCCCAGGGGCTTGATCCCGAGCTGGTTAAGGAGATAGAGAAGCTTTACGGATTCGATCAGCCCCTTTATAAACGTTATTTCAAGCTGGTTGGCGACTACTTGCGTTTTGATTTCGGCGAAAGTTTCTACCGTGATAAGAAGGTGGTCGATCTCCTGATTGAAAAACTGCCGGTTTCGATCTCCCTGGGGTTCTGGAGCACCCTGATTATCTATTTGATTTCAATTCCTTTGGGGATTGCCAAGGCGGTACGCCACGGTTCTAGGTTTGATGTCTGGAGCAGTACCGTTGTTATTCTTGGCAATGCCATCCCGGTTTTTCTCTTTGCCGTAATCTTAGTGATTTTATTTGCCGGCGGCACCTATCTCAGCTGGTTTCCTCTGCGGGGCTTAACCTCGATTAATTTTTCCGAGCTCTCTTTAGGCGGCAAAATCATCGATTATTTTCATCATCTTGCTCTGCCGATAACTGCTATGGTGATCGGTGGTTTTGCCACCCTGACCATGCTGACCAAGAACTCTTTTCTCGATGAGATCGGCAAACAGTATGTGATCACCGCCCGAGCCAAAGGTTTAAGTCGGAATCAGGTACTTTACGGTCATGTTTTCCGAAACGCGATGCTGATTATCGTAGCCGGTTTTCCCGCCGCTTTCATCAGCATGTTTTTTGCCGGGTCACTGCTGATTGAAGTGATCTTCTCTCTCGACGGTCTCGGCCTGTTGGGTTTTGAAGCCACTATCGGGCGTGACTATCCGGTTATGTTCGGTACTCTCTATCTTTTTACCCTGATCGGTCTGATCACCAATCTTATAAGTGATCTTTGCTACATGTTGGTTGACCCGAGAATCGATTTTGAAACACGGAATTTTTAATGGCTGTTTTTTTGAAACATGATCTCAGCCCGGTTACCCGGCGGCGGCTTAAACATTTTCGCGCCAATCGCCGGGGTTACTGGTCGCTGTGGATTTTTATCCTTCTTTTCGGGCTCAGCCTGGGAGCGGAACTGCTGGTCAATGACCGGCCACTTCTGATTGCGCATAATCATAAATTATATTCTCCGGTTTTGTTTTCCTATACCGAGACCGATTTCGGTGGTGAGTTTGCGACCGAAGCTGATTATCGCGATCCTTACCTGATTGATCTGATTGAAAAAAATGGTGGCTGGATTATCTGGCCGCCGGTTCGCTATTATTATGATACAATAAATTATGATCTTGCCGCGGCCGCACCTTCACCGCCGAGCCGTGAAAATCTGCTTGGTACCGACGATCAGGGTCGTGATGTGGTTGCCCGGCTGACTTACGGATTCAGGATTTCGATACTGTTCGGGCTCTGCCTGACCCTGTTCGGCTCACTGGTCGGTATCATGGTTGGGGCTGTGCAGGGTTTCTACGGGGGTAAGATTGATCTTTTCGGCCAGCGTTTTCTCGAAATCTGGTCGGGTTTGCCAGTACTTTATCTTCTTATAATCCTCTCAAGTTTCGTTCAGCCCAATTTCTGGTGGTTGTTGGGGATTATGCTGCTTTTTTCCTGGATGAGTCTGGTCGGGGTGGTCCGGGCTGAATTTTTAAGAGGCCGCAATCTTGATTATGTCCGGGCCGCCCGGGCTTTGGGGGCGAATGACACCACGCTTATGTTCCGCCATATCCTGCCGAATGCCGTGGTTGCGACTATAACCTTTGTTCCTTTTATCCTTAACGCTTCAATTACAACTTTAACTTCACTTGATTTTCTCGGTTTCGGTATGGCTCCGGGTTCGCCGTCACTTGGTGAACTTCTGGCCCAGGGCAAAGCCAATCTGCAGGCACCATGGCTTGGCCTGTCGGCTTTTCTGGTTCTGGCCTTGATGTTAAGCCTGTTGGTTTTCATCGGTGAAGCCGTGCGCGACGCTTTCGATCCGCGGCGGGCAACCGTGCTCGGGAAGGAGATGCGGCACTGATGCCTACTCCTCTTTTGCAGATAAAAGATCTTTCCGTGGCTTTCAGCTCCGGCAGTGATCGAATCCTGGCGGTTGACCATTTATCTCTAACCATAGATCCGCATGAAACTGTGGCTCTAGTGGGGGAGAGCGGTTCGGGAAAATCGGTGACCGCGCATTCAATCTTGCGGCTCCTGCCTTATCCCGAAGCGAGTCATCCGGGTAATGGTCAGATTATATTCAATGGTAAAGATCTGCTTTCAATGCCGGAGAAAAAACTGCAGACTATCCGTGGCGGTCGGATCGGAATGATCTTTCAGGAACCCATGACCTCATTAAACCCTCTGCATACAATTGTGCGTCAGATCAGTGAGAGCCTGAGACTGCATCACGGCGGTGGCCGTCGGAATGAGTTTCGCCGGCGGTCTCAGGAATTATTGGAACTGGTTGGTATCAATGATGCGGCCCGGCGACTTGATGCCTTTCCGCATCAGCTTTCCGGCGGCCAGCGCCAGCGGGTAATGATTGCGATGGCGCTGGCTAATGAACCGGATCTTCTGATTGCGGATGAGCTGACCACCGCCCTGGATGTGACGGTACAGGCCCAGGTGCTTGAACTTTTGCAGTCATTGAAAAAACGGCTCGGTATGGCGATTCTCTTGATTACTCACGATCTCGGTATCGTTAAAAAATATGCTGACCGGGTTGCGGTTATGACAGCCGGTAAGGTGGTTGAAACCGGGGACTGTACCCAGATTTTTACCGCTCCTGAGCATCCTTATACCAGAAAACTACTGGCGGCCGAACCCCGGGGAGAAGCTCTGCCGATCCCGGCGTGTACGGAGCCGTTGCTTAAAGCTGATAATCTTAAAGTCTGGTTTCCACTTAAGAAAAATTTTTTCGGCCGACCAGTCGATTATCTCAAAGCGGTGGATGGTGTCTCGCTGGCGATAAGACCGGGTGAGAGCTTAGGTGTTGTCGGGGAGAG
>JAOZQE010000012.1:11598-13092 GCA_029932385.1 bacterium
TTACAGATAGTTTTTCAGGATCCTTACGCCAGTTTGAGCCCCCGGATGATGGTCGGTCAGATTGTCGCCGAAGGTCTTAACCTGCACAAGATCGGGACTGTGGTTGAGCGGCAGCGGCTGGTCGCCGAAGCTCTGGCGGAAGTCGGTCTGGATGAATCGATCATGCGGCGCTACCCACATGAATTTTCAGGCGGTCAGCGGCAGAGAATCGCGATTGCCAGGGCCCTGGTACTGAAACCGAAGCTGATTGTTCTGGATGAACCGACATCTTCACTGGATCGTTCGGTTCAAGCCCAGGTTGTTGATCTTCTGCGGGATATTCAGGTTCGACATCAGCTTTCCTATCTCTTTATCTCGCACGATTTGAAGATTGTCAAAGCCATTTGTCACCGGATTTTGGTGCTGCACCAGGGCCGGGTTGTCGAATCCGGTCCGGCTGCATCTATCTTCAATGACCCGCAGCATGATTATACGAAAACTCTGCTGGCCGCGGCCGCCCTGACTTAACGCAAACACGGAGAAAAGTCTCTCCCGAACCCGGAAACACAATTTGGCTGAATAGTTACAGTCGATTTTACTTGACTATCTTCCGGATAAAGTGTTAGCAGCGCTCCGCACGAACCGGTTTTAATTCCGTTTTCAAGTAAAATTCTATCTTTTTGACAGGGGACAGATTCGCTAATCTGTCCCCTGTTTTTTCTTTAATAGTTCATCTGATAAATGTAAGGTTACTGTTATGAGCAGCAAAAGAAATCTCAGAAATATCGCAATTATCGCTCATGTCGATCACGGTAAAACCACTCTGGTTGACTGTCTTCTGCAACAGTCCGGAACTCTGGACCGACGCGATACCGGCAAAGAGCGGATTATGGACTCTAATGATCAGGAGCGTGAACGGGGGATAACCATTCTTGCCAAGAATACCGCGATTGACTGGCATGAGCACCGGATCAACATTGTTGATACTCCGGGCCATGCCGACTTCGGGGGTGAAGTTGAACGGATCTTGTCGATGGTAGATTCAGTTCTGCTGCTGGTTGACGCGGTCGAAGGGCCGATGCCGCAGACGCGTTTTGTTACGCAAAAAGCTTTCAAGTCCGGGCTCAATCCGATTGTTGTCATCAACAAGATCGACCGTCCCCAGGCCCGGCCCGAATGGGTCGTGGATCAGGTGTTCGATCTCTTCGCCCGTCTTGGTGCCAGTGATGAACAACTCGATTTTCCTGTGGTTTACGCTTCGGCGATTGAGGGTATTGCTGGTTTGGAGATGGATTCCTTGAGTGATGATATGACTCCGTTACTTCAGGTAATCCTCGATCAGGTCGAGGCTCCCGAGGTCGATCCTGAAGGGCCCTTTCAGATGCAGATCTGTGCTCTTGACTACAGCAGTTATGTCGGGGTCATCGGTCTTGGCCGGATTCAGCGCGGTCGCATAAAACCGCAGACTCAGGTGGTGGTCATCGATCGTCACGGGGGTCAGCGGAATGCTAAAAT
>JAOZQE010000012.1:13192-31218 GCA_029932385.1 bacterium
CTGCGTAAAGCTGAACTGACCAATCTCAGGCCCGACGGTAAAGGCCGGGTGCGGCTGGATTTTAATATTCCGTCGCGGGGTTTGATCGGTTTCCGCTCGCAGTTTATGACCTTAACCTCGGGCAGTGGGATCATGAACCATATTTTTGATCACTACGCTCCGATAATGCCCGGAGAATTGGGGACGCGTCAGAATGGTGTTCTGGTGTCGATGCTGCCGGGCAAGGTTTTGGCATTCGCTTTGTTTAATCTCCAAGAGCGAGGTCGTCTGGTCGTTGAATCCAATATTCAGGTTTATGAGGGGCAGATTATCGGCATTCATAAACGGGGCAATGATCTTGCGGTCAATCCGACCAAAGGTAAACAGCTGACCAATATGCGGGCCGCCGGTACCGATGAGAATATTATTCTGACGCCGCCGATTCTCTTCTCTTTAGAGGAGGCTTTAGAATTTATTAACGACGATGAACTGGTTGAAGTGACCCCAAATCATATCCGTCTGCGCAAAAGACTCTTGCAGGAGATCGATCGCAAACGGGCGGGACGCGTTGCGAAGTAAAGGCTTGAGGTTTGCCGGATAGCATTTTTTGTATCAGGAAAAAAGTGATTCCGCGAGTTCCTGGAGGGTGGCGATCTCTTTCAGGTTGGCTTTAGATCCTTTCCGGTTGGCAAGGTTGCCTTTGGGGATAATGACTTTTTTGAAGCCGAATTTCGCAGCTTCACTGAGGCGTTGATCGATCATATTGACCCGCCTGATTTCACCGGTCAGGCCAACTTCGCCAATGACCGAAGTCGTGGTTGGGATCGGTTGATCGAGGTAGCTTGAGAGGATCGCCGCGATCAGAGCAAGATCAATGGCGGGTTCAACTACTTTGAGGCCGCCGACAATATTTAAGAAAATATCCTTACCGCTTAAATCAAGCCGCAGACGTTTCTCCATGATCGCGATCATCAGCGCCGCCCGGTTGCGGTCAATGCCTAAAGTGGTGCGGCGCGGAATTCCGCCGGAAACGGCACTGCTGACTAAAGCCTGAATCTCGGTTAAAATCGGCCGGGAGCCTTCGATTGTAGCACTGACCAGGGAGCCGGCCAGGTTCTGCGGCCGCTCGTTGAGAAAAATACTCGAGGGGCTGTCCACTCCGATCAGACCGCGTCCGGTCATCTCAAAAACCCCAATTTCATTGGTTGAGCCGAAGCGGTTTTTGACGGCCCTTAATATCCGGTAGGGGTATTGCGTGTCGGATTCGAAGTAGAGAACCGTATCAACCATATGTTCGAGCAGTTTCGGCCCGGCTATGCTGCCGTCTTTGGTGACATGGCCGATGATGAAAGTCGGGGTGTTGGTGAGTTTGGCGATCTTGACCAGATGAGCTGCAGTCTGGCGGATCTGGCTGGTTGATCCCGGCGGAGATTTAACTTCCGGACTGTGACAGGTCTGGATTGAATCAATGACCAGAGCTTTGGGTTTAAGTTGGCGGAAATGCTTGATTATCTCTTCGCAACTTGAGGCCGAGAGAAAGTAGAGATTATCGTTGTCAATGTTCATGCGCTGGCCGCGCATTTTACTTTGTCCCGGCGACTCCTCTCCTGAAACGTAGAGTGTGACTTGTCCCGGAGAACTTAAGCGGTCAAGAACCTGCAGGAGCAGCGTCGATTTGCCGATGCCGGGATCGCCGCCGACGAGAACAACTGAACCGGTGACCACGCCGCCGCCTAAGACCCGGTCAAATTCACCAATCCCGGTTTCCTGCCGGGGTTGTTCGGCATCATCGATCCGGCTTAAAGGTAGAGGCCGGGTTTCGTCTCCAAGTTCGTTCAATGCCAGAATCATCTCCGGGGTTTTATGATCGTCTTCAGGATTATCATCAGCCGGAGCCTCACGCATAGTTTCCCATTCATTACAGGCCGGACATTTTCCCATCCATTTGGCACTCTGATAGCCGCATGAAGTGCAGAAAAAAGAGGTCTTATTTTTTCTGGTCGCCATTCTTTTATCCTTTTCTTCGGTAGTGAATATTCAAGAGGATGCTGATCAAGGCTATTGAGGTCAGCATGGAAGTACCGCCGTAGCTGAACAGTGGCAGAGGGATGCCGACTACCGGCATCAGGCCGGAGACCATGCCGATATTGATTGTTACCTGCCAGAAGAAGATTGCAGCAATCCCGGTTGCTAAATAGCTGCCGAAGCTGTCGCGAGCCTCCATGGCAATGTTTAAGGCCCGTAAAAGAAAGAGGAAGTAGATCGCCAGCAGGATTAAAACTCCCAGAAATCCCCACTGTTCGGCGTAGGCTGCGAAGATGAAATCGGTATGTTGTTCCGGGAGGAAATGGAGGCTGTTTTGGGTTCCTTTAAGGAAACCTTTACCGAAAAGTTTGCCCGCTCCGATCGCGATTTTTGACTGGGCGATGTGGTAGCCGGAGCCTAAAGGATCTATTTCCGGATTCATAAAGGTCAGGATTCTCTGTCTCTGGTAATCGTGGAGAAATTGCCAGCCGACGGCTGCCGCAGAGAGGGCGCCTAAACCGAGAGTTATGATGGTTCCCCGAGTAATCCCGGCAATGAAAATAATCACTCCGGAGATCAGAATGATCAGCATGGCCGTGCCGAGATCCGGTTGTTTCAGGATGAGGGCTGCGGGCAGGGCGATAATGATTGCCGGAGTGATGAGTTCTTTCAGGTTGTATGGCGGCGGCAGGCGCCGGTTACTAAGAAAACGGGCGAGGGCGAGAATGACCGTGAGTTTGGCAAATTCAGAGGGTTGAATACTGAAGCTACCGATTGCCAGCCAGCGGGTTGCACCCATATGGGTGCTGCCGGCCACCTCGACTGCCAGGAGCAGGATAATGCCGAGTCCGTAGAGTGGATAGGCGATTTGGTAGAGAATATTATAATGGAACAGAAAAATGATTGTGCCGATAACTAAAGCACTACCCACCCAGATGAGTTGCCGGCGGCAATAGCCGGTCAGCCAGGAGGTGGCCTCGGGATTGTAGGTGGCGCTGTAGATTGTTAAAACACCTAATCCGATCAGAACAATTGTCATCAGACAGGTAAAATAGTCAAAACCGTCGAAACGGTTGCGTTCCAGCCCTTTTTCACTCAAGTGGCTCCGGGTCTCGGGCGAGAAATTATCTTCTGTGGCAGTTCTGATCCGGGTGGAGTGCCGGCGGTTATGATGCAATAGAGTCATTTTTTTAAACTCTCTAATTTGTTGAGATAAAATTCGACCGCTTGCCGGGCAATAGGGGCAGCGGTCGAACCGCCGTGGCCACCATGTTCGATGAGAACAGCGATGGCAATTTTAGGGCTGGTAAATGGAGCGAAGGCCGCAAACCAGGCGTGATCACGAAAACGCCAGGGGGTGTCGGCCACTTTTTTCAAGGTTTCCAGTTGTTGTTTGACAACCTGTGCGGTGCCGGTTTTGCCGGCCATTTCCCATTGTTCAGTGGTCAGCCGGGATTTGCGGGCGGTGCCGCGTCGAGTGTTGACAACCTGCCAGAGAGCTTTGCGGATTACCTCCATATTCTTGTCATTGATATCAACCTTTACCCCTTTGATATCATTGTTTTTAATAAGATGTGGAGGGAAATATGTGCCGTGATTGGCAAAAACCATATACATAGCGGCGATCTGAAGTGGGGTTGTAGTCAAGTAACCCTGACCGATACAGACGGAGAGGGAGTCGCCCGTATACCACTGGTCATGGACGTTTTTCAACTTCCATGATGAACTCGGCATTAAACCGCTTTTTTCGCCCGGCAACTCGATACCGCTTTTCCGGCCGATGCCGAATTCACTGCCAAACGCTGCCAGCCGATCGATCGATACCCGGGTTGCGAGGTTATAATAGTAGACATCACAGGACTGAGTAATAGATTTTAAAAGAGCGGTTTCTCCATGGCCGTAGCGGTTCCAGCAGCGAAATCGGGTGCGGCCGAGGGTCAGCGAACCATTGCAGAAGAATTTAGTTTCCGGGTTGATGAGTTGGTCGGTCAGAGCAACTGCTGCAATCAGAGGCTTAATCGTCGATCCCGGCGGATAACAGCCTTGAATCGGCCGGTTCTGCAGTGGATGCAGAGGATCATTATTTATCCGCTGCCAGTCCTCTTTGCGGATCCGGGTCGAAAAGAGATTGTTGGAGAATGAAGGGGTGCTGACCAGGGCGAGAATCTCGCCGTTTTCGGGGTCTATCGCAACCAGACTGCCGACCTGTTCCCCCATTAAATCGAAAGCAAACTTCTGGAGATCAATATCAATGGTCAGCTGCAGGTTGTTGCCGGAGACAGTCGGTTCGACAGTAAAGGTTTCAAGCTCCCGGCCCCGGGCATTAACCACGACTTGGCGCAGACCATCCCGTCCGCGCAGATCGCTTTGGTAACGGGCCTCAATCCCGGTTCGTCCGACCAGATCGTCCCGGGCGTAACTCTGGTAAGCTTCAAGTTGCAGTTCACGATCATTAATAAAACCGAGGTAGCCGATAATGTGCGAACAGATCTTGTCGTATGGGTACTCCCGTAAGGGTTCCGTCTCAATGATGACTCCGGGAAGTTCGTATTTACGGGCTTCGATTCGGGCCAGTTCGTCAGCAGTCAGATTTTTCTTCAGGGTCAGAGGACGGTGACGGGTGTAGGCTGAACTTTTACTGTAGAGCTCCACGATGGTGTCGGCCTCAAGCTCTTCAGTCAGTTCCGCGATAAGTCCGGCTAATTCTTTAATGTTATCTTTATCTATATTTTCAGGGATTATCTGGAGGTTTAATCCAAGTGAATTGTCTGCCAGAATTTTACCGTAACGATCAGTGATGATACCCCGCAAAGCCCGGATCCGGCGGTTCCGGATGCGGTTGTCCTGCGATTTTTGACTGTAATATTCACCTTTGACAATTTGCAGATACCAGAGTCGCAGAGTAATGCTGGCAATAATAACGGTCATGATAATCATGATTATGCGACCGTTATTGACGATTTGCTCACGCTTGGTTTTTTTGCTGTTGTTTATATTGGTCATTTTAGAGGCGTGGCCGGATTCAGGAGGTGATGACGTCGTGGTTTAGCGGTTGAAAGCGCTCCTGCAGAGTATTTAAGTAGGAGAGAATCGGGATGGTGAAAATGGTTGTGGTCAAAGCGCATCCGCAAGCTACAATAATGGTGGCTCCGAGTGGCGGCTGCGGCGTTGCCAATACTCCCAGCAAAATAGTCATAAACAAGCTGCTGCAACCGGTAAAGAGGGCCTGGGGAAAGATGTTGTTCATGAATATTGTCTGTTTGAGGCGGCTGCCGGCAAAAAAAATGAACAACATGAGTCCCGGCTGTATTATTCCCGGTGAACTGTTGTAGAGGGCGGCGGCGACAGAAACTCCAAACGCAGCCAGCAGCGGCCGCCAGCCGAAAGAGGATGAAGCCAGAAAAGTGATCAGGGCCAGATTAAGATTCGGCGTGCAGATTGCCGGTATTCCCAGACTCGGAAAAAGGCTGATTTCGATAGCACTCAAAAACAGGGCTGCCAGCGTGAAGTAGAGCGGCAGAAAGAGAGCGAGAGTACTCATTGGCGGGTAGTTTTTAAACTGGTTTCAGATTGTAGTTGATCGTTCGGTGAAGGTGTCGGCTGAGCTGGAATAATGTAGACTTCTTCGATGGTATCGGGATCAAACTCCAGTTTTACACTGATCTGCTGACTCAAGCCGTTGTTGTCCTGATCCGCGGCAATGACGGTGCCGACTGTAATCCCTTTGGGAAAGATGCTGTCGAAACCGGAGGTGATCAACTTGTCTCCGACTTTGACATCAGCAGTATGCTGCAGGTAGGATAAACGACAGATATTATCTCCGGTTCCCTGGAGAATACCGCGAATCCGGTTGCGTTGAATAATGACGTCACAGGCGCTGTTCCGGTCAATCAGAAGCAACACTTTAGCCGATTGCGGCCCGCAGGCTATAACCCGCCCGACAACTCCTCCGAGGGTGAAAACCGGGCTGTTTATTTTAATCTTCTGGTGGTTACCGCAGTCGATAATCAGAATATGAGAGAGGGGGGTGCTACGGCGGCCGATAACATGAGCTGCAATTCCCAGACTGAGAAAGTTGTGCTGTTTTTGGAAATTAAGGAGTTTATGAAGGCGCTGATTTTCGATTCGGGACTCTTCAAGTTGATTGAGGCGGTATTTGAGCAGTTCGACATTCTCTTCCAGCTTGTGGTTTTTCTCTTTGACGCCGATCAGGTTAATATAGTTGTCAAAGAGATCATTTCCGGTGGTAAAGATAATTTCTATACCCTTTTGTAGAGGGTAAGTCATGGTCAGAGCTGAGCGTTCGGCAATGGCAAACAGACTGCCGCCGCTGCGTAATCCGAAGTTGACGCAGAGGGTCAGGAAAATAAAGATCAGCACCAGGCTGATAAACCATGGCAACCGGCGGCTAAGATCTGTCATTGCAACCTATTAAGTTAAGTCTAATCGCTTTGGGTTACTTCCCGTAAAAGAATAAGGTTATCAAGTACCATTCCGGAACCCCGGACGACACAGGTTAGCGGGTCTTCAACTACGGTAATCGGTAATCCGGTTTCGTGACGCATTAAAGAGTCAAGATTCCGCAACAGTGCCCCGCCTCCGGTCAGCATGATTCCTTTATCGACAATGTCGGCAGCTAATTCCGGGGGAGTGCGTTCCAGGGCGATTCGCACCGCATCCAGGATGGCATTCACCGGTTCGGTCAAGGCTTCACGAATCTCTTCGGAGTTGATCTCCAGAGTCTTCGGAACCCCGGCGACGGTATCCCGGCCTTTGATCAGCATGATCTCAGGTTCTTCGAGCGGGGTGGCGGCACCAATTGTGATTTTTATATTTTCAGCCATACGTTCACCGATCAGCATGTTGTACTTGCGGCGTATGTATTGAGTGATTGATTCGTCGATCTTGTCACCGCCAACCCGAACCGACCGGGAGAAGACGATTCCGGCGAGAGAGATGACTGCTACTTCAGTAGTCCCGCCGCCGATATCAACCACCATGTTACCGGTAGGTTCAGTGATCGGCAGACCCGCGCCGATGCCCGCCGCCATCGGTTCTTCGATCAGGTAGACCTCACGGGCTCCGGCCGACTCGGCCGATTCCTTGACGGCCCGGCGTTCGACCTGAGTAATCCCTGAAGGAACACAGATTACGGTTCGCGGACGCACCCACTTCTTGCGGCCGTGAACCTTAGTGATAAAGTGGCGCAGCATGGCTTCAGTGACCTCGAAGTCAGCGATTACACCATCTTTCATCGGGCGAATGGCGACGATGTTGCCCGGTGTCCGGCCGAGCATCAGTTTTGCTTCAGTGCCGACCGCGAGCACTCTTTTGGTGCCGTTAGGATTACTTTGTACTGCAACTACTGAGGGCTCATCTATGACAATTCCTTTGCCGTTAACATAGACCAGGGTATTGGCAGTTCCAAGATCGATAGCGAGATCACTGGAGAAGAGCCCGAAGAATGAACTGAACATATGATTTGACTCTCTAAAATGGGTGAAAATGGTTCTGTTCGGAAAAACCGATTAACTGAAAGTTCGGTCGTTGAAAAATATTGAAACAGTTAAACTCTTTCATGTTAACAGGGACGGTCGAAAAACTCAAGAAAAAATACCGTTTGGTGAGCGTCGGAAAAGAAAATTGAAGCCCGGTTATGAAAATCGGGAAATGTTTGCTTGTCTAATCTTGAAAGAGCTATTATGAAATTAAAATTTGCTGTTTGAAAATGTACAATTAAAGTTACAACTATTGGAATATACGGAATTTACATATCAATTAAGCCATCTCCTGATAATTGCTTTCAGTAAAAGCGCAGTATTTTATGAAATTGAAAAAATGTCAACTTGACTCATTCGTGCCGATAGGTTAAATCCTGACAGAATCACGGCGGCCCGGCCCTGTTTTTTTGCGGTCTTGTCGCAACTATATTTCTTGCAAGAGTTTAATTTGTTTTCGGGCGGACAGGTTTTTCAGTCGTACCTGCGCCCAGCAGGTTTGGTGACGGTGATTAGGGCATGAGTACATTGAAGCTTCCTGACGAGTTCTGGCAGGATGAAGATGATTTTGCTGATGATTTCTCCGGGGATCAGCATATCTACAGCGTCTCTCAGCTGAACAGCGATATTCGTCTGATTCTTGAGGATAATTTTACTCCGGTATGGATTGAGGGAGAAATTTCGACCTTGAGAATGCCGGCTTCCGGGCACTGTTATTTCACTCTGAAAGATGAACGTTCCCAGCTCAAGGCGGTACTTTTCCGGCGCCAGCTTCAGACTATGCGTTACCGGCCGCAAGAGGGAGACCAGGTTCTCTGTAACGGACGTATCTCTCTTTATGAGCCGCGGGGCGAGTATCAGGTTATCGTCTCAACCCTGGAACTTAAGGGTATGGGTGAGCTCTGGCGGGCTTTTGCCGAGTTGAAGGAGAAACTTGAGCGTGAAGGACTGTTTAAGGCCGGGCGCAAAAAGGTTCTGCCTGAGCTGCCGCGCTGTCTCGCTCTGATAACCTCGGCTACCGGAGCTGCGGTGCAGGATATTTTGCAGGTCGTCAGGCGGCGTTTCGCCGGAGTTGAGATTATTATAGTGCCGGTAACGGTTCAGGGAGAGCGGGCCGCCGGTGAGATAGCCGCGGCTTTGGAACTGGTCAGCCGTCACTGGCGTGAGCGGATTGATACGGTAATCCTGGCCCGGGGTGGCGGCTCCTATGAAGATCTTATGCCGTTTAATGATGAACAGGTTGCCTACGCGATTGCGGCCTGTGAAATTCCTCTGATCAGTGCCGTGGGTCACGAGATTGACTTTACGATTGCTGATTTTGTGGCGGATGTCAGGGCTCCGACCCCCTCGGCCGCGGCTGAACTTGTCATTGCCAACCGCAGTGAAATTGTAGAACGTCTGCATCATCTGCGCCAACGTCTGCTGCAAATTGGCCGCTATCGTCTGACGGCTGAGCGTCGCCGGTTGGAGATGTTGGCTCTGGCGCTGGAGAGCGGTGGTGAAAATCTGGCGGCTAAAAGGGAGCATTTCCATGCGTTGAAGGCTCGTTTCCGGGTTGCGATCCGGTCGCGTCTGCGCCTGCTTTGGCAGAACCTTAAAAATTATGAGTATCAGCTGGAACAGGCTTCGCCGCAGTTTAGAATCAAAACCCTGATGCCGGAACTGGAACGGCTGCAGCAGCGTCTCAATCAATCTATGCGTTATCGTTTAGCCGAAAATCAACAGCAGCTTTCAGCCTCCAGTGATCGTCTCAATGCCGGCAATCCTCTGGCCGTAATGGCCCGGGGTTATTCGGTGGTTGAGAAAGTCGCAGAGCGTAAACTTGTCAGTCGCAGCTGTGATCTTCAGGTTGGAGAGAAACTGCGGTTGCGGTTTAATTCCGGGGAGGCTTTGTGCCGGGTGGAAAATATTATCGGTGAGGATGAAATACATGAAAGTTAATGGCCAATTTTTTCTGTTTCTACTGTTTCTGTGCAGTTTTATGCTACCGGTTTCATCCGGGGCCGCTTCGGAAACGTTCGTTAAGACCGTTAAGAACGGTTACGCAGTTTATCATAGTCCGGGAAAACCCGGTGCCGGTCAGGCCATGGTTGTCGCTTTGAAGTCTGTTGCCGGAGATAAATTGAAAAATGAACCTCAGCTTTTAAGCATGACTTTTTTCAAGCGTGAGTTTCAACTTGAAGCGGTTGCCGGAGGCTGGCGCGGGATAGTGGCGGTTCCCTTAGGCACTGCTGCCGGAACCTATGATCTTGTCATTAAATCGCAGACGGAAGTGGCGCTGGTTCTCCCGGTTGCGGTCAGCGACCGTGATTACGGTGAGCAGCGCCTGACGGTTAAACGCGAAATGGCGACGCCGATGCGGCCGGAAAATCTGGCTAAAATAAAGCGTGACCGCCACAATCTGAAAATCGCTTACGGGGCTTCCGAATCTCATCTGCTGCTTGACAATAAGTTACGGAAACCGCTTAATTCCCGTCTGACTTCACCTTTCGGTACCCGGAGACTGCTTAACGGTAAACCGAAATCACCGCATGGCGGAGTCGATTTTAAGGTTGCCATCGGGATTCCGGTGCCAGCTGCCGCCAGCGGGCAGGTGGTGCTGGCAGAGGCGCTTTATTACAGCGGCAGTATTGTGATTATCGATCATGGGCTCAGTATATTCTCACTCTATATGCACTTAAGCGAGATCGATTGCCGGGTTGGCGAAATGGTTAATACTGGTCAGATTATCGGAAAATCTGGAAAAAGCGGTCGGGTAACCGGGCCGCATCTGCACTGGGGTGTGAAAATTGCCGGGGTCTTTGTTGATCCCTTACGATTTGTTGATGACAGTAAACATCTGTTGACGATTCCTTGGGACGCTGAAAATGGGGAGGCTGAAAATGGCAAAAGCAAGCTTTGAAAACTCGATGAAAAAACTTGAAATAGTGGTCAGTAAGCTTGAAAGTGACGAGGTTTCACTGGAAGAATCTTTGAAGCTTTTTGAGGAGGGGGTAAAGTTGATGCGTTTTTGTCATCTGCGTCTTAATGAGGTGGAAGAGAAGGTCCAGATTCTGGTTGCGGAGGATGCTGAAAGCGGTGGCCATCTTGAGGAATTTGCTGGATGAACCAACATCTCAAAGAGTGTTTCGATAGCTACCGGCCACAGGTTGATGCCTATCTGAAACAATTGGTTTTTTCCGATACCGCCGGTCGCCGTTTTGCCTGGCCCTTAGATGAAGCCATGCACTACAGTGTTGATGCTACCGGCAAGCGCCTGCGGCCTCTGTTAACGATTATGGCCTATCGTCTCTGCGCTAAAGACTGGCAGCGGGCTCTCCCGGTGGCGGCCGCTTACGAACTGGTTCATACCTACTCCTTAATTCATGATGATCTGCCGGCTATGGATGATGATGATCTGCGCCGGGGCGAACCGACTAACCATAAGGTCTTCGGCGATGCGATGGCAATCCTTGCCGGAGACGCACTGCTGACCGAGGCTTTCCGGCTTCTGGCGGAAGAGGTCGATGCCCCGCCTGAGGTTATCGTTAAACTTATTGCAACGCTGGCTCAGGTTGCGGGTCGCGACGGCATGGTCGGCGGTCAGGCGATCGATATTTTAAGCCAGGGTCAGGCTGCCAGCCGGGATCAAGAATTTCTGAGCGAACTGCTGGAAACTCTGCATAAGCGCAAAACCGGAGCCATGATTACCGGAGCCCTTCTCGCCGGAGTTGATCTCGCCGGCGGTGATTCTGATCTGCGTTTACGGATTGAGAAATTCGGGATGCTTATCGGTCTCGCTTTTCAGGTGGCCGATGACATCCTTGACGAAGTCGGTGACCAGGATATTCTGGGTAAGGATATCGGTTCCGACCGGGAACTTGATAAACTGACCTTTGTCTCGCTCTTCGGTCTCGATGAGGCCCGGAGGAAACTCTTCAACTTGCACCGCGAAGCTCTGCTGCAAATCGAACCTTTAGGTGCTAAAGGAACTGAACTTAAGGCTTTAGCGGACTATATTGTCGAGAGGGATCGTTGAGTATGGATAGGGTCCACATTATCGGCTGCGGCCGGTTCGGTCAGCGGGCACTGGAGTTCTACCGTACTGAAAATAAGTCTGAAAGTTTGGTGCTGGTTGATTCTGAACCGGATAATCTGGCTGCCTCTGCGGCAGTTATGGCTGGTTCCGGCACTCAATTTATAACCGACAGCCGGGATGGTGTAGTATATCTTTGCGAACTTCTGAATGATGCGAAAAGTTATCATGATGACTGGATTATTCCGACCGTACCAATGCATCTGGCCTTTGCTGTTTTGGTCCGGGTTACCGGGCGCCAGCGGTTGGCTTGGGAGAACAATCCCGGCCTGCCCAATACATTTTTTGGTGAACGGGATGAGCTTTGCAGCTCTCTGGCTGATTTTCTCTGTCCGAAAGCGTGTCCGCAGCCGCGGAAATACTGCTACCATACTCGAGAAAAGCGTAATCCGTCACTTTTTAAGCTGTTGGCGGGTATGGAATACAGAATTGACGGAGTTCGTCTGCCTTCAATTATTTTAGCCAGTAGTCAGATTGCTCCCGGTCTGGGTGGTTTCCCGCTCAGACGTCTATCGCGGCTTATCAATTTTATCCAGAAAAAATGTTCAGGGCCATTACTTTTCAGCACCGCCTGTCGTTGTCATGGTGTGACTAATATTCTGGCTGGATCCTGACCGGTGTGATTGGACGGCAAACAGTGAGAAAAAAACGAGAGAGCTTGAGTGAGCGTCGCCACCGGCTGAAAGAGGTAATTCTTAATCTCTCCCGTCTCTATCCGCAAATATCATGTGGACTTATCTATGGGAATCCATTAGAGCTGTTAATCGCTGTTATTCTGTCAGCCCAGTGTACTGATGTCCGGGTAAATCAGGTAACCCCGGCTCTGTTTGCACAGTTTCCCGATCTTGAGGCTTTTGCTGGTGCGAACCGGGTTCAACTGGAAGAGGCGATTCACAGTACCGGCTTCTTCCGGAATAAATCCAAGAATATTCAGCTCTGTTGTCAACAGCTTTTGAGCCGGCACGGCGGTCGGATACCGCACTCTCTTCCCGAGCTGATTAAACTTCCCGGAATCGGTCGCAAAACCGCCAATGTAGTTTTAGGTGAGATCTACGGCCTGCAGGGGCTGGTAGTCGATACCCATGTTAAGCGTATAAGTAACCTGCTGGCCTTGACCAAGAGTGAGGATCCAGTTCGGATTGAGCAGGATCTGATGAAAATTGTGCTGCCGCAGGCCTGGAATCTTTTTTCACATCTACTAATCTATCATGGTCGTAACCTCTGTCCGGCCCGCAGACCCTGGTGTGAGCGCTGTCCCCTGATTAACCTCTGTCCGGCCGCAACGAATGCCGGGAAGTAACCTCCTGTTTTTGCCTATGTCGGATTTAGAGATTGTTTATATTCCCAGCCCAAATTACGATTATCGTCCAGCAGGCACAGTAATCGACCTTATTGTGGTTCATGCCATCTCGCTGCCGCCGGGGAAATTCGGGAATAGGGCGGTAATCGACTTTTTTACGAACACTCTTGATTTTTCCAGTGAGCCCTATTTTGCTAAACTGACGGAACTTAAGGTTTCAAGCCATTACTATATTGAACGTTCAGGCAGGATAATAAGTTTTGTCAAGGATGAGAACCGGGCCTGGCATGCCGGAGTCAGCAGTTTTTCCGGGCGCAGTAATTGCAACGATTTCTCTCTCGGTATAGAACTTGAGGGGGATGATTTTACCCGGTTCAATGAAAACCAGTATAAGCAGTTGAATCATCTGCTTAAAGTACTTAAGCTTAAATATCCGGCCATTACCGCACAACGGATTGTCGGTCATTGTCATATTGCGCCGCAGCGCAAAAGTGACCCCGGGCCGTTTTTTGACTGGCACCGGATAGGTGTAGACTCTTGACTGATCAGGATTTCAGCCAATTAATTATGATTGGAGTGATCGGGGAGGAGTTGAGCGATTTTGAACGTTCGGCTTTTACCCGCTATCCGCCGGGTGGAGTAATTCTTTTTGCCCGTAACTGTGTTGACCCGGAAAAGACCGGAACTTTAATCCTTGAGCTGCAGGAGCTTTCCCTGAAGGCGTCCGGATTGCCCCTGATTATAGCGGTCGATCAGGAGGGCGGGCCGGTGACTCGTTTGCAAGCGGGATTTCCACAGTTTCCCGGAGCCGCGGCTTTAGGGGCCGAAAACCATCTTGAACATACCCGAGAAACTGCTCAGGCTCTGGCTTCTGCCCTTTTTTCAGTTGGTATAAACTGTAATCTGGCACCGGTCGCAGATCTCTATCGAGCCCCGAGCCGGGTGTTGCATAATCGTTGTTTCGGTTCTGACCCTAAGCACGTTGCCGAGCATGTCAGGGCTTTTGTTGAGGGTCTACAGAACGGGGGTGTGATGGCTTGTGTTAAACACTTTCCCGGGCATGGATGTGTGGTTGAGGACAGTCATAAGCAACTGCCGGTTTCAGATTTGTTGCGGCCTGATTTAGAGGCCCACTTAATACCCTTTCGGGCGGCAATTGATGCCGGAGTACGGTTGATGATGGCGGCGCATATTAAATTTTCAGCCATAGATTCGCGAACCGTGCCTTTTTCACCACTGTTTCTGACTGATATAGCCCGGATTGAACTCGGATTTGACGGAGTTATGCTCTCTGATGATCTTGATATGGGTGCGGTTGCTGACCGGCCCCTGGCACAGGTGATGGTGGCCGGACTTAAAGCCGGACTTGATATGGCTTTGTGGGGCCGGAATATGAAACCGGTTGCCGATCCTAAGCCGCTGATTGCAGATTTTTGCCGGCAGATGGCTTTAAGTTTTCTCGATATCGAGGTGTTAAGACCTAAAATAGAACGAATCCGCCGTTTGCGTGAGGATATAAAACTTTAATGATTAAATTGGGTCTGGAAAATTTTATCACCCGACAAAAAAAGTTTCCTCAAGGTTGTCGGGCCGCTTTTTTAACCCATCAGGCAGCGGTTGATGGTCGGGGTGTGACCTCGTTGGCGCGTATCCGCCAGGCTTTTCCCGGTCTTGTGAGTGCGGTCTGGAGTCCGCAGCATGGTTTCTATGGTGATCGTCAGGCCAATATGATAGCTTCCGAAAATTTCTCGGATCCGCTCTCTGGCTTGCAAGTTTACAGTCTTTACGGTGAGAGTCGCGAACCGGCACCGGAGATGTTTGCCGGTATAGATCTGGTTCTGGTTGATATGGTTGATGTCGGCTGCCGAGTCTACACCTATATCTGGACTCTGTTTCTGGTACTCAAAGCAGCAGCGGCAGCCCGGGTTAAAGTTGTTGTTTTGGATCGGCCGAACCCGATCGGCGGCGACCGGGTCGAAGGAAACCTTTCCTCTTTGGATTACCTCTCTTTTGTCGGCCTCTATCCGCTGCCGATGCGTCACGGTTTGACCATCGGTGAGCTCGCCTCTTTTTTTAGAAAAGAGGCGACAATCGATGTTGAACTTGAGGTTGTCGAGATGACCGACTGGCGACGGGCTCTAGATTTTCGTGCAACCGGTCTTTTCTGGGTTCTGCCCTCGCCGAATATGCCGACTTTAGATACGGCTCTGGTCTATCCCGGTCAGGTTCTTTTAGAGGGTACCAATATTTCTGAGGGTCGGGGTACGACTCTCCCTTTTGAACTTTGCGGGGCACCGTTTATTGATCCTCAAGCTCTTCTTTCAGAACTTGACGAATCTGCCACCGCCGGGCTTTTTCTGCGGCCGACATGGTTTACACCGACCTTTGATAAATGGCAGGGTGAGCTCTGTGGCGGCCTGCAATTGCATGTTATTGATGTGGATATTTTTTCACCGTACCGTTTTACTTTAAGTCTGCTCAAGGCGGTGATTAAACTCTATCCAGATGACTTTAACTGGCTCAAACCACCGTATGAATATGAGTATGAGAAACTTCCTATTGATATTCTTACCGGTGATTCTTCGATTAGACTGACCATGGAGAAGTACGGAGACCTTGACTCTTTGCGGAAATCATGGCAGAACGGACTGCAGAGTTTTGTTGATCGGCGTAGCAATATTATAATTTATAGTTGATACTTTTTATAGAGAATAGCTTTTTTACAGTTGTTATTAATGATAAAAATCTGAATTCAGGAGGGAGCATGAGTAAACAAGGGAGAGTTTTTTCAGTACTATTAATGGCGGTGATCAGTTTGACTTTCATCGGTTGTGCCGGAAATTGCGGATATGAGAGCGGGGCGCGGGTAACTCCGGCTTTTATCGCCGCCGCCGGTAGCAGAATATATGTTCATCCGCCCAAAGACGGAACCATGGCTGGTCGGCTCGAAGGTAATATAGATAATGAACTGAATAGTTTAGGTTTTACCGTGGTTGATGATCCGCAGAATTGTGATCTTCTGGCTTATTACTACTACTCTTACGACTGGTCACAGGAGAATTATATCCGTGATTTCATGATTGTTTTTAAACCTTATCCCGGTGACGACCCGGCGCTTATGGCTTCAGCATCCTGTTATCATCGCTGTTCGAGTTCTACAACTCAGGCGAATGGTTGTGAAGTGGGTGAAGCCTTTTCCGCCCTGCGCAAAGAGTACAAAGCCGCTAACGGGAGCAAACCCTGAATATTTGTCTTGATTTAGTTTAGGCGGTAGCCGGTTCTTATTGCTTGTTAAAAAAAAGAGTGTATGCCATTAGCTGAAATGGCATATACTCTTTAAGATTCCAGCAACTTGAACTTGCAAAATCTGTCCTGATCAGCACACTTGCCTGTGACTTTCAATTGCCCCTATATGCGGAGCAACGGCCGCATCAGGTTTTTTAAGCGGTCAGGGGTTCACCCTTAAGGCTTATAACAATATTTTTGACCGGCGGTGTTTTCCCGGCTCGGTTAAGAGCATTTTCCACCGCTTTCGGCATTCCTGAACAGCAGGGAACTTCCATAATGACGATGGTTACGCTGTTGATCTCATTTTTTGAGAAAATTTCAACAAAACGTTCTTCATAATCAGGCAGATCATCAAATTTAGGACAACCCATCATTACAATTTTATCGGCCAGCAGTTTCTGGTGTAACGGCGCAAAGGCAACGGCCGCGCAATCAGCCAGAATCAGAATGTCGGCATTTTTCAAAAACGGGGCGTGTGCCGGTATCAGGCGAATCTGTACCGGCCAGTGACCGAGAGATGATGTCGGTAGGGGGTCATTGGCTGAGGTTGAATCACAGCCGCAACCACAGCTTGATAGGGTCTGCATTTGGGTTGAAGGACAGCCGCAGGCCAGTGTTTCCTCATCAGGTTTATCTCCACCACTGAAATTTTCATCGGTTACACGATTTTTCAGATAGACCTCAACCGCTTCCGGATCAAAATCTTCAGCTATTCTTTCTTCAATCGAAATCGCACCCTGCGGGCAGTCGCCTAAACAGGCTCCAAGTCCATCGCAGTATTTTTCCGCCACCACTCTCGCTTTGCCGTTGATAAGCTGGATCGCACCCTCGTCACAAGCGGGAACGCACTGGCCGCAACCGTCACAGAGTTCTTCATCAATCTTTATAATCTTGCGTAAAATTTTCATTATTCATTTTCCTTTTATGTGAAGGTTGATTATTTAATAATAACACTTGTACCGGCGAGTTCGCGACCGCTGTCGGTCATGAAATCTGACTGCAGAGCGGTATCTAATTCAGCCTGGGTCAAAGGTGTCTCTTTGTTGGCAATCTGCAGTTTGTAGATATTGAGGGCATCGTTGACACATTTGAAGTTCAGGTTTTCATCTTCACCGGGGTGAAAAATATGATCTAAAATAGCGAGAACCTCTTCGGTCATCTCCTCTTTGGCCCTAAGTGACTCGAGAATTTCGCGGCCGAGGCGCACCGCTTCCTTTTCCATCATTTCGGAGGTTACCGGGGTGTCACTGCCGGCAGCCGGTTTGGCACCAATATTGTGCAGGTAGGCGGCACAGAGTACAACCGCCGGGACGGCACCCTCTTCCGGGGCGATTTTAGCAGCAAAACGGGCAACTTTAGTGGCCTGCCCGACATTTTTGAAATCTTTGCGGAAATGCATCTTCATTCTCAGGGCGACCCGGTCTTTCATGAGATCATCCCGATTGGCCAGTAATTCCGGCGGCAGCTCCCCCATACACTGCTCAGCGTATTGGCAGTATGAGGCGCAACCAAAATCCATTCTCGGGTTAATTACCTGTTTACCGCAGTTTTTACATTTGCAGGTAGTCTGGTCTTTAAAAAATTCGATCTCAGTGCCGCATTCGGGGCATTTGCTATCGAAAATCGCGTCATGTTTCCAGTAGCGGGAATCTTGTCCAGGGCATCTCATAATTTGACCTCCTGATCCGGGTAAACCGGAAAGCTGAAAAGTAGTTTTCAACAAAAATCTGAGTTAAGTTTATAAATTACATTGATTAACTCCTGTTTACATGATTGACAGCATAATATCTTTGACTTAAGTCAACAATAAAAAATAATGTGTCAGATTCTAAACGGCGGGATAAAGTAAGGGTGAATACTA
>JAOZQE010000202.1 GCA_029932385.1 bacterium
CCCCAGGCCAGATAACCGCCGGCTAAAAGAAACTCCTCCAGCTCTTTCCGGTAGAGCAACAGGTTGTCACCAAATTCATAAGCATCAAAATTCAATAAATCAACATTGGTATCGAGCAGCAGAGACCAGTCGGTATTGCCACAGCAATGAACCCCGGTCAACCCGTTAAGCCCGACACTGACCTCATTCAAAAGGTCACGCACCACATCCCGAGAGAGGGTACAGAAAGCCGTGCCGAAGGAGACCATATAGGGTTCATCAAAAAATGTCAGGGTCGGCACTCCAGGAAAAGCTCGCTCTAAAAAAGCCTCTTGCCAGCGGGCTTTAAAATTAAGCTGCTTAACTACGACATCAATCAACGTTGAATCGTAGATAATTGATTTTTTTTGACTGTCTGTCACCCCGAGCCCGAAACTGACCGGCCCGGTAACATGTCCTTTGACCAGAAGCGGGGTCCGATCACGGTAACGAACCGCCAGAGCCTCAACTCCCTGCCACAATCCGACCGCACGTTCCCGGCCAATGGCAAAATAGTCAAGATCATTCGTGATGACGGCCTCGTAAAAGGCGGTCAATTCATCCGCGAAACCGGCCCGGCCGGGATCAACATAAAAACGTTCGCCAGCAGAATCTAATACTGCCCCGGGCAGACCTTCACCATACTGCACATACATCCCTTCGAGAAACGAACGGTTCGGCAACTGCGGCCAGAATGGAGCCTCCGGCAGATTCGCGGTAATTAAGTCGAGGGTCGATTCAATCTCGATCTGCGGCAGGCTGCCGATAGCAATCGCCATACAGCGCGGCAGAAAAGTATCGCGTAAAGATGACATTTAACTGAATTCTCCTGATAAATATGGTACTTCTTTCTTGAAAAGTCAATATTCTAACATATTTTTTCAAGTTTTCGCAACAAAATTACTAATTTCTCATAAAACTCTACAATAAAAACGGTAAAACCCGGATTTTGAATTGAAGTACAGACAGTTTATGAAAAAAATATGGTTTTCATCACTGCTGTCCGGGACTCTAACTCTCAATGTAAAATTTAATGTAACTGTTTAGCTCTGCCTGATGTCTCGAAACAGGTTCGGGTTGTTTTTGCAGTGTCTTGTCGTTAGGCCTTCGTTATTTCAGGAGGTTAGGTCTGGGGGAGCCCCGGGCTGTTCCGACCGGCAGGGAGGGCAGAACCTGGGAGGGGGTAGCATTCCCACGGATCTAACCTTTTGAAATGACCAGGCCGGGAGACTAACACGGAAAAAACAACCCGAACCGGCAAAATGACTGAACAGATACAATTTAATCTCTCCACAATTTATTGACAAATTGACCGTTTTTGTTTACGAGTACAGCCTGGTCCCCGGTTTAATTACGACTGACGTATTAATTTTCATTGCTGTAGAGAAAATCTTTTGCTCCCACCCTGGAACATAGAAGCCCTTAACCCGCCATTTGGCGACCCGGGATTTTTCCTTTACCACAGTTATAGTGGTCAGGGACTTCTCTTTGATCTCGGAGATCTGCATAATCTGCCGCCCAAAAAAATTCTTCAGGCCAGCCATATCTTTATCAGCCACGGCCATATCGATCATCTGATCGGCTTCGACCAGCTGCTGCGCACCACCCTGAACCGGCCCCGACACATTAATCTCTACGGGCCGCCCGGCATCATCGAGATGATTGGCCACAAACTTCTGGGCTACCAGTGGAATCTGACCGCCCACTACGAGATGCTCATCACAGTTCACACCGTCCATAGACAATTTATGGAAAAATGCACTTTTGCATGTGCTGACAAATTTAAGCCGGGATCACGAACCACCTGCGACCGGACTGATAACACGATCTTTGCCGGCCCGACTTTCATGATTAAAGCTGTCACTTTAGATCATGGCACCCCTTGCCTCGCTTTCACCCTGAGTGAATCTATCCAGGTTAATTTCCGCCCGGAGGAGCTACTACGCCGTCATCTGAAACCAGGGCCCTGGCTCACCCAGATGCGACAGGCCCTGCAGTCCGGCACCGCTGATGATACTGAAATCGAAATTGCCGGAACCCGCTATCCGGTCAGAGAACTTGCCGATGCTATTGCCATCACCAAACCGGGCCACAAAATTGCCTACGTTACCGATATCGGCTTTAACTCTGAGAATCGAAACCGACTCCTGCCGCTGATTGCCAACGCCGACCTGCTGCTTTGTGAAGCCGCCTTTCTCGACTTGGCGGCCGATAAGGCCGAAAGCAGTCACCATTTGACTGCAACTCAGGCGGGTGAACTCGCACGTGAGGCTAAAGTCAGACGCCTCAAACTTTTTCATTTCTCACCCCGCCATCACGATCTTGAAAAAGAGTTCTATCTCCAGGCGCAAGCCCGTTTCTCCGGTCCGGTTAATTAAAAATATTGCTCAGGTTAAAAGTCTCTCAACAAAAAAGAGATTGCTTTGTAAATAGGCTTCTGCTATTTTTCAGGCACATGGGTGTCTTGAAAAATTAGAATTTTTATTCTAGTGCAAGGCGAACGAAGATTTTAACCGCAGAAATACATTGAGTATTTTGAGGATTAAAATTTGAGTTCAACGCAGCAATTGGGGAA